>ONBQ01000010.1 GCA_900316145.1 uncultured Eubacteriales bacterium | reverse complement strand
AGAACCCATCCCGTAATGGCGGCGAAAACAGGGTTGAATTTACGTGATATTACACGCGCTTTTATTCTCATCCTGTAGGGCCTTGGCGCTGTACGGGACAGGTTCTTAATAATAAAAGCCATCAGGTAACGACTGCATACGAGGCAAGCGGTTTTGAATCACTATGTTGTTTCACAGCCCCTTTTTTGCTTTTATACGGTTCTTCCGAAACCGGCTATTTCCTTCAAGACCTGCGTCAGCTCCCTCTCCCAATCGCTGCGCTCATCATACCAGAGCGTCCGATAGGAGTTTTCTATGTGGAACCTTGTCGATGAAAGTACGATGACCGGCGTGTCGATCCCCTTTTCCTGTAAGAGGCGAATCAGTTCCTTGCCGGCCTGTGCCTCCGGACCATACTTCGTAATGGGATAGTACATGTCCGAAATGATCACATCATAGGGATGGCCGTCCGCTACGGCCTCTTCCATCATTTGCAGGCCTTCCTCAACGCTCTGTGCCCAGGCGCTGTCACGCACGCCGAACCGGCGCAGCACCGTCTTGACCGATGACCGCTTGGCTGCCGTATCTTCAAACTGAATGATCTTCATCATATCAGAACGGTTTCAGGTCCATGTCCATCGTGCAGCTGACGAAGAATTCCGCCAGCAGGTCGATGCAGTCCTGAATGTCTTTCAAGGAGCCGACCTCTGCCGGGTTGTGCATGTAGCGCAGCGGAATGGATACCAGCGCGAAGGGAACGCCGATGCCGGTCCGATGCATGGTGTCGCCGTCGGTCCCGGTATATCCGTTGGCCGCTTCCGTCTGCACCTGCATGTTCAGCTTTTCCGCGCAGGCTCTTAACGCCTGGTTCACCTTCTTATGGATGGAGGGGTTGTTGCAAAGGACCGGGCCCTTGCCGACCGCGATATCCCCGGTCTCGGCCTCGCTGATGCCGCAGTTGTCAGACGTAAATGTCACATCCACCGCGATCGCGATGTTCGGCTTCACGCGGGAGGAGGTGAAGTACGCGCCGTTTCCGGTGGTCTCTTCTCCTGTGGTCGAGACCGCGTAGCAGCCCACGGTCGCGCCTTTTTCTCTGGCTTTCGCCAAGGCTTCCATTACAATGAAGGCGCCGATCTTGTCATCCATGGCCCGGGAGGTAATGCAGTCATTCAGAAGCTCTCTGACATCCGTGTCAAAGGTGACCGTGTCCCCAAGCTCCACATATTTCAACGCGTCTTCCCGATCCTTCGCTCCGATGTCGATGCGAAGCGCGGAGGGCTTGAGATCAGAGTTCTTCTCGATCTCGCGGGAATTGGCGACCGCTCCGTACAGGACTCCGTTCTTGGTATAGATCCGGACCTTGTGTCCGGGATAGGTCGTAGTGTAAATGCCGCCGATGCGCGTTACCATAAGCGTCCCGTCGCTGCCAACCGCCGTGACCATGAGGCCGATCTCATCGGCATGGCCGGCTACCAGCACCTTAAACGGCGCCTCCGGGTTGAGGGCGGCTGTCACATTGCCCAGCTCATCCACGGTGACCCGGTCCGCCTTATCCTGCATATAATCATAGATCTTTTTCTCCAGCTCTGTTTCATTGCCGGATACCGAGCCGGTCTTAAGCAGTTCAAACAGAAATTCCTTATTCATACGTAAAACTCCATTCTAAAACCTTGTTTTCTGAGATTATAACATACGTGTCATGATTTTTCCATATTCCTAGTACATTCCTCCGAACCCTCGCTTCTGCGCAAAAAAGCATGACAAGTATCATTTATTCTGATATAATAATGGCAAATCTATCGAAAAAGGAGTACCATCATGGTCGATCTGAAAGCAAAACCGTTTTATCTCTCAGACGCGGATATTCAGTGGGTCAAAGAAACGATCGCCGGCATGACGATCGAGGAAAAGATCGGTCAGCTGTTCTGCCCTGTCGGGTTCTCCACCGACAAAACCATCTTGAAGGACATGCTTGATAAGAACATCTGCGGTATCATGTATCGCCCGGGACTGGCCGCGGAAACGCAAGAGGTACACCGCTTCCTGCAGAACAACGCCAAGATCCCGCTGTTCCTCGCGGCGAACCTGGAAGCCGGAGGCAACGGCATCGCTGCGGATGGCACCTGCTTCGGCAAGCCCATGCAGGCCGCAGCCACCGGAGATCCGGAAGAAGGCTATCATCTGGGCAAGATCGCGTGCACGGAAGGCGCGGCCGTCGGCGTCAACTGGAGCTTTGCTCCGATCGTCGATATCGATAACAACTGGCGCAATCCTATCACCAATCTCCGCACCTTCGGTGATGATGCCGATCGAGTCATCGAATTCGGTTCCGGCTATCTTCGAGGCGCCAAGGAGGCGGGCTTGATCGTCTCCATCAAACATTTCCCCGGTGATGGGTGTGATGAGCGTGATCAGCACCTGCATCTGACCATCAATGACCGCTCCGCGGAGGAATGGATGGCCACTTATGGCAAGATCTACAAAACTCTGATCGAGCAAGGCGCCGAGACCGTCATGGTCGGCCACATCGCTCAGCCGGCCTGGGCCAAAAAGATCAACCCCGAGATCTCTGAGGAGGAGGCCTATCTGCCCGCCACTCTTTCCTATGAACTGATGACCGGACTGCTCCGGGGAGAGCTCGGTTTCAATGGAATGATCTCCACCGATGCGTCCCCGATGCTCGGTTTCATGTGTGCCATGCCTCGACGCGACGCTGTTCCCCGCGCGATCGCGGTCGGCTGTGACGTCTTCCTGTTCAACAAAGATTTCAACGAAGATTACGAATACATGATGGATGGCTACAAAAACGGCATCATCACCGACGAGCGTCTGGAAGAAGCCCTGACCCGCATCCTCGGCACAAAAGCCGCTATGGGCCTGCCGAAGAAAAAGGCGGAAGGCACACTGGTCCCAGGCCCGGAAGCCCTCTCCGTCCTGCGGAATGAAGAATTCCTTTCCTGGACGAAAAACTGCGCTGACAAGGCTGTCACCTTGGTCAAGGATACCCAGCAGCTGCTCCCGATCTCTCCGGAGAAGACACCTCGAGTGGTTCTCTTCACCTCTGAAAGCGGCGGCTTCATGGGCGAGACCAGCGGCATCTATGAGAAAATGAAGGCTGAGCTGGAATCCCGCGGTTTCACTGTGCTGGACCCGCCGGCAGGCGGCTTCTCCGACAAGCCCATGAACGTAGAGGAATTCAAAAAGACCTACGATCTGGCCATCTTTGCCTTCAATTTTGAAACGGCCTCCAACAACACCGTCATCCGCCTCACATGGAAGGGCGGTCTGACCGGCAGCAGCTCTCCCTGGTTCACCCGGGAGATCCCGACATTGGCTGTCAGCTTCGCCAACCCGTATCACCTGGTAGACGTGCCCCAGGTCAAGACTTTCGTCAACGCCTATACGTTCAACGAGTACACTCTGCCGGCTGTCATGGACAAACTGATGGGGCTGAGTCCTTTTACCGGCATCAGTCCGGTCGATCCTTTCTGCGGCAAGCCGGATACCCGGTTCTAAGCGATTCGAATCGTCTTCTCGAATTGAAAAGGCTATGGTCCATCGTGGGTCCATAGCCTTTTTTGTCCACTTCGTTACTTTTTATGATTCATTTTTTTCTGTAACCTTTTTCCCTTGCAAAAAGTATTGATATCAAACGAACAAAAAACATTCTCTTCAATACTTTATAAGGAGGCCCCTCATGGTCACATATCAACAGCTTTATCTCTTAGTTGGACTAAACGTCGGTTTATTCATTCTTTTCGTCATTTTCGCAAACGTATGGAAAAAAGCAACGGGTGTCACGATGGCCCTGTTATCCATTTGCTGGCTGGCCAGCTCATGGTACTATCAGCTGCGCCTGGCCGATCACCTTCCGGCGGATCTCGGCGATCATGTCTTTCTGTCATTGTTCCTGACTGTCGTTTTCGGGTTCGGCTGCGTCCTGTCGATCTTTGCCGTCTTTGTCTTCGGCTCCATCGCCATCAGCTCCGCCTTGCATTCCGACGGGTCTCAGAAAAAAGATGGCCCAAATCACTCCCCGCTGCCCCTTTGGATCGTCAGCCTGGCTGTTGGTCTGTTAAGCGTATGGATCCTGAACAAGAACATGATCCCCCAGCTGACAAGGCTGATGGATCAGATCATCGACCTGATCTATGTAAAACTTTTCCAGTCGAAAGCACAATTTGTCTCCAGCTATATCCCGGTGGCCGGAATCGCGGCCGGCAGTATCGTACCGTTCTGCTTAAACAAACTGTATAGGAACTCCCGGGTCCCGTTCGTCTATTATCCCTTCGTCGTGCTGGTCCCGGCCTTGACCGCCGTGCTGGCTCCCCTGGTCGATCTTCTTGGCTGCGTCCTGGTGATCGTTCTTGCCTACGCAGCTTACTGCGAAAAGAATGAGTACAGTTCTGACAAGCGTCCCGCCTGGCTGTACTTTCTGATGGCCTTAGGCGTCGGCGCCCTGTCCGGCCTGTATTTCTACGTCAACGATCTGACGATCCTCGGCGATGACAAAGCCCTAACGCTCGTCGGCGGCCTCGCTTCCGGTTTTACGATCGCCTGCCTCGGATTCAAATCCTACAGCGATGTGGGCAGCCCGTTGCCTTCCTTGTTCCTTCTGGGCCTCATTCCCTACTGCACCCCCGGATTCGGTTCCGCCATCGCCTTCATCATCAATATAGTCGCTGCCATTGTGATGCTGATCGTTGGATCGACGGGCAAAGGATCTAAAGAAATCCAAGGCCCCCTTGTAAACCCGCTGGATCCCAACGCCCATATAATACTCAGCGATAACGGAGAATTCATTACCCTCAACGATCACGGCAGGACCGTCATCGCAGTAGCTCATTCGGTTTACGCAAATACTTATATCGACAACAGCGGCCGCATGTTCCGCAAAGAGGGAGATTACGCCATACTCGTTCGATAAAGAGCATCATTCCAAAGCCTCCTCAAGAATAAAATGGATCGGCCCCTGAACATCTGATGATCAGGGGCCGGTCCATTTATTTTCTTCACGCTGTCAAACACATCTTACTGCCTTTTCTCTCCATTTATGAGAACGACATTCATGGTCTCTACCTCGATCTTCTGCCAGACGCCGGCGACCACGTAGGGTTCCTTCTCCAGATATGCATCCAGCGCGGCACGGTTCTCGAACTCCATGATCAGAGCAGAGCCTTTCATCTTTCCCTCCTCGTCCAGAAGACCTCCCGCACAGATCACCTGCCTGCCCAGAATTTTCATTCCTTCCAGATGCTGAGGCCAGACCGGAAGGCGCGATCATATCTGGGGTAAACATAAGACAGACGTTCCTTTCTATTATTTCTTTAGTATAGGTAATAAAACATGGTCTTTTGCTTTACTCAAAAACATAAAACCCACCGATCTGTGTATCTATAAACATATCTGGTAGTTCCGGATCATCTTCACTCAGTTCATGACTATACCCGGTGACCGCCATTTTACTGCCAATATCAAACGTTTGGGTGTTATATGTTGTATCGATAAAGGCAGATATTTGATGTCCTTCTTCATCCTGAAGGATAATCAGCATTGTCGAAAACTCCATGGCCAAATACCAGGAAGAGTTTGCTGGGTCGTCAGCCATTGCATCTTCAATCTCTTTATCTGTCATAGTAAATTCATACATCTCGACAACTTCACCCATAGCAAGAGTATCTGCTCCCATATCTATTGGATCGCAATTGCTCTTGTAGTCGATTCTGGCAGGAGAACTGATCTGTCCTTCTCCGAAAATAAGATTGATTCCTCCATCAGGCCGCTCAAACGGAACCACCTTAAAATCGACTTTAATATTTGTATCGTCTTCAAGAAGAATTAGCCAGCCAATGTCTTCATAAGTACCACTAATAGGAATACTTCCAGAATGATCGGTATTTGATAGGGTAATATGTGCAGAGCCATTATTGCCTGGTATTACCATAGTTAATTTACCATTAACGGAAAACTGCATTCCTTCAGTAAAACCAATTTTCTCCAAAGTTTCTTGGTAGGCCTTATTAGCCTTCTCTGCTTTTTCTTCATCTGTATCATATTCAGAAGCAGCTGATTCTCTTGCCTCGTTTGCTGGCTTAATTAAATCTAGAAATTGGTCAATATCATAACTTCCAGACAAATTCTTATCCTGCTTTTCTTGTTTACTACATCCCACAAAACATACCATTATGGCAAGAAATGTAACTATAGCAACTACTCTTTTCATAAGAATCCCTCTTCCATATTCTAAATAAGGCACATTTGCTCTAATTCTTAATGTTTAAAAAGCTTTCCTATTAGCTTAAATGGTAACCACAACAATTTGAAAGGCAGAAAAAACAATGCCAACATCGACGATAAACAGCCATCTACCTTTTCCATTTCAGCCTTTGTTGGCTTCCTATATCTCTTAGGTGAAGAGTATCCATAATACCTTCTTCGTGCTGCTTCCCTTCTTTTTCGCGCACGTTCATTTTCCAAATGTCTCTCATGTTTTGAACTCATAATTCTCTCCCTCTATTATTCTGTTTTTACAATACACTAGAATCACCCCCGCATGCGCGGGGAAAAGTTGTCCATCAATCCGATCAGGGTGTTGGTCTCGGGATCACCCCCGCATACGCGGGGAAAAGGTCAGCGAATATGCGATGCACTCCGCCATCATGGGATCACCCCCGCATACGCGGGGAAAAGGT
>ONBQ01000008.1 GCA_900316145.1 uncultured Eubacteriales bacterium | reverse complement strand
GGCCCATATTCGACTTGATAGCCTTCGAAGAACGCGTTAGCGTTCTTGCCACGAACCTCTTTCGCTTAAACTCCGTTTAACCTCAAGGGTTCGTGTTTACATATGCGTTCTCGGGTCAGATGCGTCACCGAGGTTCTGACCGGACACATACAAGGTAACCGTAATAATGGAAGCAATAACGACCGGACTCCAGAATTCGAAGCCCCAGCCAGGTGTGACCATGGCGCTTTCCGCTTCGTAGATGAGCTTACCCAAAGACATGTCGGACAGGCCCATTCCGATGTAGGAAAGGAACACTTCATAAGAAATGTAAGACGGGATCTCCATAGCCGCGTAGGTCACGATAACGGACGTCATGAAAGGCAGGATGTTCTTGGTCGCGATCCGGGTGATGGGCGTGCCCAGGCAGCGGGACGCCAGGTTATAATCACGATCACGGATGATGATGACCTGCGTACGGATGAAGTACGCGATCGCGATCCAGCCGGTAACTGTCAGCGCGAAGACCATGGTCCAGAACGTCGGATGGAAGATCAGGACCAGAACGGAGATCAGCAGGATGTACGGAACGTTGCCAACGATGTTGTAAACTTCCATCATGATCATATCGAACTTCTTGGAGAAGCCCCAGACCGCACCCAGCAGGATACCGATGGTCATGTTGATGGCCGCGCAGACAAGCGACAGAGAAATGGAGATACGGGAACCAAACCAGATCGCGTCGAACGTAGACTGACCGGCCGCGCCACGTCCCAGGATATTGTGAATGTTAAGGCCGAACAGCTTGATCGCCTTAGAAGGCGAAAGGTGCTTGGCCGCTGCATTCGATAAGTTCTCGAAACGATCATAACTGACCGTCAGCGGATAAATATACGTGAAGAGGATCAAGAGGACCAGAACGCCCAGGACGAACCAGTTGATCTTCTTGCTGAAGAATACACGGAACACGGATTTCCAGTAGGAATAACGCGGAGCCGTGATCTTCTCCGATTCAAGATCATTGTGATCGACATGGGAGAAGAGTTCTTCATCAGTCATACCTTCAACGCGGAATAATTCTTCGTTGTTGTAATCCATGTCTTTCACCTACCTTGCTTTACTTGTGAACGAAATTCGAGGATCCACGATGGACATCAGAACATCGCCCAGGATGATAGAAATAATTGAGAGCATCGCGTAGAACATAGTCACACCGACGATAACACCGTTATCATAGGCATTGATGGCCTGTGTAAGCAGGTTACCAGCACCAGGAACGACGTAAACACGCTCGGTGATAATGGCGCCTGTGATGGCAAACAGGATCGTGCCCGGAATACCGTGTACGATCGGAATGACGGCGTTCTTCAGGATGTGCTTGGAGAAGATCTCATGCTCGGACAGGCCGCCGGAGCGCGCGAACTTTACATAATCAGAGTTCATCTGGTCGATCATGTAACGGCGCAGCCAACGCATCAAGGAACCGATGGACGGCAGGGCCAGAGAGATGATCGGAAGCACATACATAAGCTTGCTCTTGGAATCCATGTTGAATGTTGTCGGAAGACCCAGCTTGCCGCCGATGGCCTTGAACAGGAAGATGTAAGCCAGAGACGGAACCGCCATGATAAAGACGATATAGACGGTACCGATCTTATCCACTAGCTTGTCCTTCTTCTGTGCCATAACGATACCTAGCGGAAGACCGATGAGATAAGCGATCAAGGATGCCAGGATACCGATGACAAAGGAGTATCCGACCTTGGAGAGACCGTTTTTCACAGTGTTAACATTAGTGTAATTGTCCACAAAACGGTTGGTCAGAGAGGGATTCGCCTCCAGAGAACCTGGCGCATAGGTAGCGGAATGCAGATCATCCGCGCTCTTCTCTACGACACCGGACGGATACATCACATCACGTGAAATATACGAACCCTGACTGATATTCATCGTTGTGAAAACATCGACACCAGCATTAACTGTATAGGATTTTCCAAGATTGATGGAAATTAAATTCTGATGTAAGTACGGGAATTGATTGTCGAAATACAGCAGATACTTATGCTGTGTACCATTTCCCATGATTGCGGGAGAGAATTTCTTCCCTCCATAAAGCGGATCTCGCGTAGTATACGTAAGGCCTCGGTTCTCGATCTCATCCTTGACGTAGGAGACCTTGTCCACTTTTACCAGACCACCGAAGTATTTCAGCAGGCGGTTGGTTAGCGGTTTGTCTTTCCAGGCAAATAGCTGCTGCTGGCCTCCTGTCGCGTACTTCTTCTTACTGACCATGATCGCGTTCAGACGCACGATCTTATAGCCTCTCGACTCGTAGTATTCTGTAAACTTTTCGACGTATTCTTTGACTACGTCTTTATCGTTCTTTTCCTTTTTGCCGATCTTTACGGCTTTCGCGCGGGTATCCTCATCGAGTTCGCCCTTCCGGGTCTGCTCAAGGAGCCAGTCCGCGTAAGGTACATAATCGATGTACCCATACTCTTCCCATTTCTGGTATCTGTAGACATTCTGCGCGTTGTTACCCAGATTTCGATAGACATTATCTGTCGCGAAGATCAACTGACGATCCATCAAGGAATAGATCAGGACCATAACGATCGCCACAACGATGATGGCTGAAATCAGGCCGTGTACAAAACGTCTGATAATATATTTTGCCATAACCACTCACCCGTAATTAATGTTGATGTGGTACTTTAAAGCACTGTACCGCCAAAGATACAAGATTGGGGATAGGCGCTGTCGGCAGGAAATCCGATCGGATTCCCCGGAGAACGCCCGTCCCCACTAAATTCTTGTGTGAAAAATGTGATTACTTTCTAAAACACGGGTCATATGAATGACGCGGTGTTTTAAAAGTGTTTCTAAAACACACGGATCGCTCCGCAGCTTCGCTGCTTTCACGATCCTAAACAGACTCGGACTCTCGTGTCTTGCTTCGCAATCCACTTCATCCTCGTCTGTTTGTGTGTCTCAAAGTCTCTCGCCCTTGCTCGCATCCGCAAGCGGCGCTCGCCGCGTGCGGAGACTTTAATCCACTATTTTAGAAAATACCGATGCACTTGATCATATAACCTGCGTAATCCGGCAGGAAGGTATCCAGATAGGTAGACGGATCACCATAGTCCGGACCCCAACCAGACAGGTCATAGATGTCGTAGTTGGCTTCGTAACCATAATCGGTGTAGTAACCAGCATAGTACCACTCGTCATAACCCGGGCACTCGACCAGGTTAACGATGACCTTGCCGCCCAGGACGGAGTCTACGCTCTGCTTGAAGGCGTTGGCCTTGTTGGTGTAGTTGGTGTTGTTGGCCGGATACGGAAGGTCGATGTAGACCGGGTTGGACTCATCGATGGTAACACCGGCTTCAGCCAGCTCAGCAATAGCGGTCTCCAGTTCGGAAACAGCATATTCCGGATTGTACCATCCGTCATAACCGGAACCAGAACCGATACCGTTGTCAGCTTCCGGATCAAAGACCTTGATCGGAATGCCATCAGCATCCAGCTGAGCCTGCTCGATCTCGGCATAGTAGGTGCCAGCCGGGAAGGTGGTGTCAGTACCGTTGATCGCGATGGTGACATCCTCTTCCAGAGCAACCAGGTTCCAGCAGGTGTAGGAGTTGATCAGAGAAGCGTTCTTCAGCTCATCGCCAACAGACTGCGCGTTGTAGGTACCACGATCGACAGCGGCCATAACGGCACGACGGAAGTGAACGTTGTTCATAGCAGCGTTGGTAACAGCAGCCTGCTCCGGAGTCTGGGCGGAAACGGCAGCAGATGCATCGTTCGCGTTCGCGAAAGCGGCACGGTTGACGTTGAAGAAGCCCATGTAGGAGGTAGCATTGGTGGAAGCAACGTAGGAGAACTGATCGAACCAGCCGTCAGACTTCGCAACTTCCAGAGCAGCAGCATTCAGACCGACACCAGACAGGTCGCCGTTCTTCATGTCGTTGTAAGCCTTGGTGGCATCAGAACCATCATTGTACAGCCAGCGGATGGTGTGGATGTTGATGTTGTCAGCATTCCAGTAGGTCGGGTTGGCTTCGAAAACGATGGTGTTGTTCTCGGTAGCGTTGGTTACCAGGTACGGACCGCAGTAAGCGATGTGATCCTGGTCGATAGCGTACTGATAAGACTCAGCGGTATCATCAAAGTCCTCACCGAACTGACCGCCCTGAGACAGGTAGTAGTCACGGCTCATCGGAGCAAAGATGGAGTAACCAAGCATGGTCAGGAAGTACGGAGTCTTGGCTTCCAGAGTGTAGACCAGAGTCTGATCATCCGGAGCGGAAACGCCAACTTCGGAGAAGTCGGTGGTCTCGCCACTGATGTACTCGTTAGCACCCTTGATGACGCCCTGTACCAGATACTCAAGGCCGCCCTGAGCGTCCATGGCATGCTGCATACCGGCAACAAAGTCATCAGCCTTAACATCAGCAACTTCACGTCCCTGAGAGTCGACCCACTTTACGCCCTGACGGATCTTGAAGGTATAGGTCAGACCATCTTCAGAAACTTCATAGCTCTCAGCCAGAGCCGGAGTCAGCTCGCCTTCACCGTTGTATTCCATCAGACCATCGAAGGTGTTGATGATAGCATCGGTATCAGCGGCACGGGAGGTGTTCAGAGCATCCCAGGTTACAGGCAGGTTGGTGAAGGTCTGAGCATACTCGTCGGTCAGGGTGTAACCCTTCTCTTCCAGGAAGCTCTTTTCCCACTCAGCAAACGTGCCGGTACCACGCAGTTCCTGCCACTTCGCACGCATCTCAAGATAATCTTCGGTCTTGATCGGGTCGCCGGTAACGATCAGATACTGATGATAACGATCGCCATCAGAGCCCCACAGCGCAAAGTTGCCGGAATACGGAGCGATACGGGAAATAGCATAGTTACCACCGGCGGAAGTGGTGGGCAGCATGACAGCGGCTTCCATCAGCTTCGCTTCGGCAACAGCCATCTCAGCATAACGAAGAGATACGTTGTCTACTTCTTCCTTAGCGGGAGCATACATTTCGTAGAACTCACCCAGGACTTCGTCGTAGATCTCAGCAGAAGTGGTGGTATATTCATCGACTTCTACTTCTTCGTCGTCCTCTTCTTCGTCTTCAGCTTCTTCGTCTTCGGCGGTTTCTTCGTCTTCGACGGCTTCTTCCTCTTCTGTCTCTTCGGTAGCTTCTTCTTCAGAAGACTCTTCTACGGATTCTTCTGTGGAAGTCTCAGTGCTGGTTTCAGAAGAAGACTCTTCAGCCTTCTTGCTGCAGCCGGCGAACAGAGACGCAGCCAGAGCCAGGACCAGGAACAAAGCAAGAAGTTTCTTGACATTCTTCATGATTTGTTTCCTCCTTGAATATATTTCTTTAATAGACAAGTCCCCGAGTATGAGATTTCCAAGAGCTAATAAGGAAATTGGCAACTGAAAAAAGACTTGTCCCCATAAAGACTTTACTTATTATACAATGCTCTCCGTCCTTCGTCAATACACAAGCGTTCTTGCAAAACGCACAAAAATGGAATTGAAATAGTCATGTTTTTTGCGATTTTGCTGATTTAAAGCAAAAAAGCGGCTCGAAAACCGCTTTTCTCTCGCATTTTACCGCGTCAGATCTTTGACCCATTTATACTTTCGGTAATGTGCCATGACCCACGGAATCTTTCCAACTTCATCCAGACAGGTGCAGCTGTAGACCAACAGCACCGGCCAGTGGAATACGAAAGCTCCCAGAAAGGCCAGTGGGACAGCCAGTCCCCACATGCAGACGCAAAGACTGTACATATCGAACAAAGTATCTCCGCCCGCCGCGAATACGCCGTTGATGATAACGGTATTGACGGTCCTGCCGATCATGTACACAGCCATGATGATCATCATGCCTTTTAAATAGGAAGCCGCCTGCGGTGTCAGCTTCATGTAATGCATGACGAGGGGCGTGACGGCCAGTACGATAGCCGTTGACGCGAAGCCTATAATATAGGAAAGCTTCATGCAGCGCTCGCCGTAGAGTTTTCCTCTCTCCAGGTGGCCGGCTCCCAATTCGTTTCCGACCACGATGCCCGCAGCTGCGCCGATACCGTTGCAGAAGCAGCATACCAGATCGCGAATGACAGCCGCGATGGAATTGGCCGCCGCCGGATCCGTTCCCAGATGTCCCATGACCGCCGTGTAGGAGGTAAAGCCTACGCCCCACAAGAGGCTGGCTCCCAGAAGCGGCAGCGCGCATTTGCGAAAATCATGCGCCAGTTCCTTATTCCGGGCGAAGAAGCGGGACCATTCGGGATGGATGAAGCCCTTCTGATAGGAAGAAACGATACACAGGATAAGCTCCACGACACGGGCGATCAAGGTAGCCGTAGCGGCGCCTTTGGCTCCCATCGCTTTAAAGCCCAGCAGGCCGAAGATCAGGACCGCGTTCAGCACGATATTGATGAGAACGGACAAGGTGCTGATCAAGGCGCTGCGGCGCGGCTGATCACTGACTTTCATGATGGTCAGATAGCATTGCGAGAAACCGGTCAGAAGATAGGACCATCCCGCGATGCGAAGGTACCCCGCTCCGATGGAGACCAGCGTCTTATCGTGGGCGAAGGCCAGCATCAGATACTGCGGAACGAAGATGCATCCGGCCGCCACGATGATCGAGAACAATCCGCTGACACGCAGCATCATGCAAAAGATCTCGTTGATGGTCTTCTTATCACCCTTGCCCCAATACTGCGCGCCAAGGATGGAACCTGCGGATGTAGCGGCCATGAGCATCATATTCTGCACGAACTGGACCTGCGTGGCCAGAGATACCGCCGCCATGGAATCCTGCTCGATCCGTCCCAGCATAATGGCGTCCGCTGCCGCGACCGAAGCCAGCATCAGGCTTTGGAAGGAGATCGGCAAGGTCAGAAACCATAGTTTTTTGTAAAAACCCTTATCTGCGAACAAACGGTCTTTCATAAAAATAACCCCTTCACTAAAAAGTGCCAGGGGTTATCATAGCAGATACGCAAAATGATTTCAACCGTTTTATTCCGTCTTGTCAAAAACTTCCGACACCTGTTTCAGCAGTTCGATGATATTCAGGTGCTGCGGGCAGACGCTCTCGCAATGACCGCAGGCAATGCAGTCAGACGCTTTTCCATGCCCGCCTACCGTCAGACTGTTTTCATAATAGTAATTGGCAATGCCGTCATGGAATACGTTCTTGGAATTCAATACCGCGAACAGGTCCGGGATCCGGATACGCATCGGACATCCGTCCGTGCAGTAGTGACATGCCGTACAGGGGATCAGGTGCAAGCCGCGGAATACTTCCGTAACCTGTTGGATGGCGGTCTGCTCTTCCTCATTCAGGACTTTAAGCGGCTGCATGGCGTTCAGGTTATCCTGCATCTGCTCCATGCTTCCCATACCCGAAAGCACCATGGCGATCTGGTCGAATCCGCCGGCAAAGCGCAGGGCGTAGGCAGCATTGCTGTAGGCATGACCGGTCTTTGAGTTCAGCTCATCGAAAACTTTTTGTGCATCCTCCGGCAGTTTGACCAAACCGCCGCCCTTGACCGGTTCCATCACCACGACCGGCTTGCCGTGCTTCCGGCAGGTCTCATAGACCAGGCGGCTTTGCACAGTCGCGTCTTCGTAATCCACATAATTGAACTGGATCTGCACCACATCCACCTCGGGATGGGCCGTTAAGATCTCATCCAGGAAGGCCGCGTCATCATGATAGGACATGCCCATACGACGGATCTTGCCTTCCTTTTTTAATTCGGACAGGATCCGGAAGGCTTGGCAGTTCTCATATTTGGGATAGATGTGGCGGTCCACCGCGTGCATCAGATATACGTCGAAATAGTCAACGCCGCAGCAGGCCAGCTGCTCTTCAAACAAAGGACGGATCTCTTCCGCTGAACCAAAGAATTCGCTGGTAAGCTTGTTGGAAAGGATATAGGCATCCCGGGGATAGCGGTCGGTCAGGCAGGCCTTGATCGCCTTCTCACTTTTCCCGCTCAGGTACCCGTGCGCCGTGTCGAAATAATTCAGGCCGGCCGCAAGAAAGGTGTCGACCATTTTGCCGGTCTCTTCCAGGTCGACTTCTTCTCCCTTCATGGGCAGGCGCATGAACCCAAAGCCGAACTTTCCTTTAATATCATCTAAAAACTGATAGGACATACAACACCTCCGGAACTTTTATGCTTGAACTATCATAGCAAATTCGATGAATTTTTGCAAACAGCAAATCAAAATGTTCCGAATAATACAAGAAAAACCGGTCACAAGGCCGGTTTTTTATGTGTGGTTATGATGGATCTTATTGCGCTGCCACGAAGTCGTTCGTCGCGGTGATCTCGGCTCCGCCGTTCAGGTCGGCGTAGACGGTGACCAGAGCGTAGGTTGCTTCCGCGTTCGGGGTGACCGGGGTGATCTCGCAAATCAGGCAGTAGTTGGTGCCGGATACGACCTGGCTGGCGATCAGGGCAACAGGCTTGTAAGTCGCGCCAAGCTTGTCTTCGCAGGCTTTTTCCAGAGCAGCAGTTGCTTCTTCCGGAACAGCCGGATTCTCAGCTTCAGTCCAACCGCCCAGGGCGCCGCCGTACTGGATCTCAGCGTCGGTGTTGAAGATCTGCAGGATCTGAACGTTGCCTTCGAGATCTTCGTAGATGGTAAGGATGCCGTAAGTGGTGGTTCCTTCCGCGTTGGCGATGGTCATCTTGGCGACGATCATGTAGTTGCGGCCGGATACGACCTGGGTCCCGATGCAGGCGATGGGCTCGTAGCTGACGCCGATCAGTCCTTCAACAGCCTTCTCAAACATGGTGCGGATCTCAGGGGTGATCTCCATGGATTCAGGAGCGGCCCATCCGCCGGGGAGTGTCTGGGGTTCTTCTATTTCTTCTTCGGTTGCGGTTTCCTGTTTGTTTCCTTCGCTCTCTTTGGCTTTCGCGGTGGTTGCTGCTTTGCCGCAGGCTGCCAGGCTAAGGATCATGATCAGGGTCAGGAGGATGTCTAACATTTTCTTCATTTTTGGGTCCTTCTTTCTTTTTTATTTGGGTTGAAGTTTTTTGTTTTTTTGTCCCATGCACCCTATATACAACAGGCTCTTCCTGATTGTTGCACCTTATGCAAACTTTTTTCAATTTTTTATAAAATCTTGCATCAGGCGGATCATATCCTCTTCCCCGAAGCCGCTTTCGCTCAGGATCGAGTAGGAATACTGTCCATCGGTCAGCAGGGCCAGGTGGAAGACATCGTTCTCACCTTTTATAGTCATCGTCAGATCCTGGACCGCCGCGGTCTTTTCTGTCTCGTACCGGTTGTAATCACCGGAGTTATCCTCCGTCCCTTCGGATTTGACGAAGGTGACGTCCTGACCTTCTCCGGTCATGTCGATATAGGCGTACTTGCCGCTGACCGCGCGGTATACCGTTTCCTCTGCTTTAAAAGGAACGCTTTCGATATCATGGACCGGGAAGCCGACCGCTTCCGACAGTTCTTCGGCCGAGGCAAATTCCTCTTTTTCGTAGATGGTCTGGACCAGCTGACTATCCGAAGTGCCGGGTCCAAAGGATGTTCCACGGTCATTGAAGAGTCCGACTGCCAGCATGATCACGGCGGCGGCCGCGACGCCTCCGATCGCGGAGACCCAGTACCGGTTAAGCCGTTTTTTCTTCTGCTGCGCTTTGCCTGCGCGCGGATGGCTGACCGCCTGGAGGATGCGTTCTTTCATTTCGGGCGTGACCTCTACCCGCTCCATTACTTCATTATACTTACTCAAAGTCGTATTCCTCCTTCAAAATCGTTTTCAGATGCTCTCTGGCTCTCTTGAGGTCCGAGCGGATCGTCGCTTCCTTGCGGTCGAGGATCTTCGCGATCTCCGCCGTCTGATATCCTTCCTGATAGAACAGGTGGATGACCTCGCGCTGGATATCCGGCAGCTTTTTGACCGCTTCCCAGACGAAGGACAAGTCCTCCCGCTCTTCCGCCACAAGGTTATCATCCAGCTCATCCGCTTCCCGGCGCTTTCCCGCGGTGATCATGTTCTTGGCCACGTTGGAAGCCGCCCTAAGCAGATAGGATTTCTCGTGCGTAGCGTTCTCAAAGGTTGGATTTGCGTCCAGCACCCGCATCACCGTTTCCTGCAGCACATCCTCTGCGTCGGCCATGTTGTGCACATAAGAATACGCAAGCCGGAGGATGGCGTTGCCATAGTCATTCAGGAAATGCTCCGCCAAAGCGCTGCGGGCCTCCTGCTCCTTTCTGGCATCTGCCACGGAGATCACGGATGCCGTCTGGAATCGGCCTATCTTCTGTACCGTCCAGGCCTTGACCACGCTGAAAAACGTCGGTCTCAAGAAATGTGTTGCGATTACCATAGATTTCTCCATTCCGGCACGGCCTTAAAAACCGTGCTCACTCTTTATACAACTGAAACTCCCGGATCGTTGCATGCTGAAAAGGATTTTTTCTGTTCAGTAACCCTTTTATATACAAAGGGGCCGCAGCAGAGGAGGATCTGCTGCAGCTCCTGTATAAGCCGTACTTTTACTTACATCTCGTAGCTGACGAACGCGAAGCGCTTGCTGTCCGGGGCCCAGGAATTGACGTTGATGGAGCCCTGTCCGCCAAAGAAGGAGATCAGCCGGTGCTGGTCGGTGCCATCCGCGTTCATGAGCCACAGCTCGACCTGCATGTTCGGCAGGTGTTCATTCGGAGACAGATGGCCGACATGATAGGCGATATAGACGACCTTCTGGCTGTCGGGCGAAATATGCGGGAACCAGTTGTTGCGGTCATTATCCGTGATCTGGGTCTGCTCCGAGCCGTCCCGCTTCATGCGCCATACCTGCATCAGGCCGGAATTGGTGGAGTGATACCAGATATATTCCCCATCAGGCGAATACTCGGAACCATCATTGAAGCCGCCGTTCGTCAGGCGCACTTCTTCCCCGCTTCCGTCCGTCGGAATGGCGTAGATATCGACCTCAAGCTTGCCTTCCACCATGCGGAAGCCGCAATAGCAAAGGTCCTTGCCATCCGGTGACCAGCCGTGCAGGAAACTGGGGCCTAGAGGTGTGATGCGCTTAGCCACGCCGGTATCGAAGGGGATCGTATAAATGAAGGAATTCCAGCCCTTGCCATCTCGGGGTCCGTGACTGACCGCGACCGCTTTTTCATCGGGGGAAAGCACATGATCATTGTTGCAGTTATCGCACTCCCCGGTCTCGATGTGACGCTCGGCTCCTGTTTCCGGATCGATGGCATAGAGCAGGCCTTCGCTGTTAAAGACGAGCTCTCCGGTGGTCTGCATCCAGTTCGGAGCCTCGATGATCTTGTCATACTTTTTGATGACGCGGATCTCCCCGGTTTCAGTATCGATGATGTTGAGATAGCTCTTGCCGGTGCGTCCTTGTCCCAGACGTCCCATGCTGGCCGGGATCGCCGCCATAGTCTCAAATACGTCTCCGGTAAAAGCATCCTGATCGACCACATGGGGCAGACCGTACGCCCTGGCAAAATCATGCGCGAAAGCAACATCCACCACGCCTTCACCGATGGTCACCGGCTGCTTTTCAGCGTTGAAGTCTTTATAGTGCATGGAAGCGACGCGGCCTTTATTGCGCGCAAGAAATTGAGCCACATCTTCGCCGCCGTACCACACCCAGCCGATGTCGACCTGGGCATAGACACGCCCCTGGCACAGATCCAGCATGTACTCATAGACAGTCTTGTCACCACGCTTTGCTTCGATATCCGCCGCTTCGTTGTGCAGCAGCAGCTTTACGCCGGCCTCTGCCAGGGTGTCCGCAGTGGTCATATATTCGATGGCGGCCTTCTGCAGGGACTCATCGCTCATGTCCTGCGGGGTCTTGACGACGAAATATTTGATGCCGTAGGCCTTGGCCAGCTCAACCATCTGATCGGCATAGGCATTGAGCGGAGACGCGAAGAAATGGACGGACTCCACCTTCAGACCCATCTCCCGGATCTTCGGCATAAGTTCTTTAAAGGACTCTACCGGCCAGATGGCTTTTTCCAGGCCGGGAATGGTAAAGGTCGAAACACAAGGCTCGATATACTGATAACCCATGGCGGGCAGCTTGGCCAAGGTCTCCTCGATGCTTAACGGGCTGTTCGCACAAACTCCGAATAACTGCGCCTGTAAGATCATTTTTTCAAACTCTCCTTATATTTTTTGTAGATCGGCGAAGGCTCGACATCGACCCAGCGGCCTTCCTTCGCGCTCTTGAGGCAGGCTTCCACGATACGCACCACGTAATCCGCCTCGGTAAAAGTAGCATAGTTGACATCGGCTCCGTCGCGAATGGTACGGTAGAACTCGCCGATGGTATTTTTCAAAGCATCCGCCCAGCCCACGGAATGACCGGAATTGAGCTGCGCGTAGCGCACGGCATCACCGGAGACCATGTCCGGGCCGGCAAAACGCACGATGTTGCCCAGTACGCGATGGTTGATGTCCAGCTTGTCCGCATGCTCCTGGCGCCAGGTCATGGAATAATTGGCGCAATCGATATCCACCTGCAGATCATTCTTGTGGCCGCCGGCGACCTGGCTCAGGGTGACCTGACCCTTCATGCCATTGTCAAATTCCACCATGACGAAAGCGGAATCTTCAGACTCGATATCGACCAGCTCATACTCGCCCTCTGCCGCGGATTCGAAGGTCTTCACCTGCTTTGTGGGCTTCTTACGCTTCGGAATGACTGTCTGCATGTCGCAGAATACCCGCTCGATGGCATGGCCGGTGATGTACTGCACCGTATCGAACCAGTGGGAGCCGATATCCGCGATGGTGCGGGATACGCCGCCCAGCTCCGGCACGACGCGCCAGTTGTAATCGCTGTCATACATCATCCAGTCCTGGAGATAATGGCCGCGCACCGCGAAGATCTCTCCGGCCGGGCCCAGCATGTCCTGCACATTTCCATACAGGCGCTCATGCATTTCACGGACCATGGCGTTCTGACGATAGTTGAAGTTGACACCAGCTTTCGTTTTGAGAGTGGTCACAAGCTCTGAAAGCTGGGTGGTCTCTTCGCTGTTCATGCCGAGGGGTTTCTCGCAATACGCGTAGATGCCCCGCTCGATGATATCCTTCGCGATAGCGAAGTGAGTGTTGTTCGGCGTGCAGATATGCACGACATCAGGTTTCACTTCATCCAGCATCCGGGTGTAGTCCGTATACCAGGCCGGAATGTAAAGCTCTTCCGCCAGCGCCTTCGCCGCTTCCTCTCTGCGTTCAGAAAGGGCTACGACCTCTGTACCCGGGATCCTGCGAATGGCTTCAATGTGCTGCTTTCCAATAAAACCGCCTCCGATCACTGCTACACGTAAGATCTGCATGGTTTGATCGTCCTCCATATGATTTATCGCGTTTCTTCATGGCCTGTCAATTGCCAGGCATCCTTCTCATACTGCATAAGCTCGATGCTGTTGCCGTCCGGATCCTCGATCCAGAACTGCCAGGCATGTTCAATGCCCATGTTCGGTTCGTTGATGATCTTGACCTCGGGCATCTGCCTGAGTTCTTCGTAAGCCGCGTGGATGTCTTCCACCTCCAGGGCCAGGTGCAGATAACCGATGTGATCGAACTGGGAAAGCGGCCAGTTGAAATGCTCCGTCGCGCCTTCCGGATGGAACAGTTCGATGTATTGATGCGGCGCGACCTCCAGATAGGTGATCCAGATTTCATCTTTCAATTCTTCCATCGTCTTGCGCCAGGGGTCATTTTCCGGCGGATCCGCGTACTTGAGGATCTCCGCATAGGAGATCGTAAACTTCTTTTTGAGACCCAGGCAGTCACAGTAGAAGTGCAGTGCCTTATCCCTGTCCGATACCCGATAGCTGGGGTGTCCGATATTGGTGATCTTCATCCGATTGCCTCCTTGTTTAGTTCACGAATCATTTTCTATATTATAATATGAAAAGATCGCGAATATATATCATTTATATCCTGTTTTTGCTATATTTGTTCTGTTCGCCTAAAAATACTTACCCTCTGTCTTTGGCTTCTTCCACTTCTTCATTCCAGTTAAGGTGCTGGAAGCCTTCCGCCCGCGGATCGGTCTTGAACCAGTTCACAAAATCCTCCATCATAGCCCGCGTCCAGGGCCGGTCGATCTGGGCTGTCGTATAGGTGCCGGACTGCAGCCGGTCAAAACCGAACACGTCGCGGATATGGGATTTTTCCGCATTCACTACGACCTTCTCCGCCATATGGGCCGGGATGAAGACCACGCCGCTGATCGTTCCCAGCACTACGTCACCCGGCAGACAGATGGCCTGGCCTATCCGGCAAGGTGTATTGTATCCGGTCATCAAAGTGTTGCCGATGCCGGTCGGGTCATTGCCGCGATAGTAGATATTTAATCCCTCGATCTTCACGATCTGCTCCAGATCCCGGACGCCGCCCCAGATGACCGCGCCGCCCCGCTTGGTGCGGGTATGGATGGCAGTCGACAGGTTGCCTCCGACATAGGTTCCCTGAAAGATCTTGTCATACAGGTCTACCACGACCACATCATCTTCCACCAGGTTGTCGATGACCCACTGGTTATAAAAGCCGGTGTAGCCCTCTTCTTCCGTGCCGATGCGCATGAGCGCCTGGTCCAGATCCGGACGGTGCGGGGCCATGACCACTGTGACGGCCCGGCCTACGAGGATCTGATCCTTGTTCGTCATGCGGAAGTTGGTTTCCCAGTTGTTGCGGTAACCCGCGTTCCACAGCGGCCCCCAGGCCTCTTCAAACGTGATGTTGCGCATCCTGCGCAGTATATCATCGCTGACCTTCGGACGTCCATCCGGAAGTCTTTCGCCCGTCCACTCCGGTGTGAGCCGGATAATGTCCTCTTTATTATTGAAATACATCGTACAGACCTCCTTTAATACAGCGTCAGTCCTCTGTCGATCCGGATCCCGTCACCCATCACGGCCCCGCCTGGCCGGCTGATCAGATAGCGGATCAGGAACCCGACCTCTTCCGGCAGCACGAAGCGCTGATATTCCGGCATCTTCGGATTTTTGATGCCGGCATTCTTTAACAGGCGGAAGGATCCGGCCTGCTCACCGGTCTTGAACTCGATCTTACAGGCTCCCAGGTCAATGGTGTTGACCGGGATCTTCTCTCCCAGAAGTTCCAGCGCCAGCTCCCGGGTGAACATCCGGATGGCGCCTTTGGTCATGGCGTAACCGGCATCGAACAGGGCTGGCCTCTTGCCGTGGATACTGCTCATGTTGATGATGCGTCCCTGCGGGCTCTTCTGAATATAGGGCAGGCAGGCACGCGCCGCGTTGAAATATCCGCCGATGTTGATTTCCCACAAGGCGCGGAAGCTTTCTGCCGTGTACTGATCGATGAAGCGGTTGGGCTGCATGGCGGCATTGTTGACCAGAATATCCAGCCGTCCATAACGTTTTACCGTCTCTTCCACCATAGCCTGCACCTGCTTCGGGTCGGTGACATCCGCCTGATATACAAAGGCCTCGCCTCCCGCTTGCAGGATCTCCTGCTCCAGCTCCTTCGCCATGTCCAGGTTGCTGTGACAGTTGATACAGCAGCGGATCCCGCTTCCTGCAAGAACACGGACCACGCCGGCTCCCACGCCTTTGCCTCCGCCGGTGATCAAAGCGACCCGTTCCTCCGTCTCTTCCGGACGAAGGGCTTCCCCTATCTCCTCCGGATCTCTTCTGCGCTCAGAAGCAGGTTTGGGCGGCTCTTTTGGCGGGGCGAAGGTTGGATACTCGTAGCCTTCGACCGCGTCCCGGTGGGATCCGTAAAAGCCTAAAAGGCCCTGATCCGCCTGGATCGGACTGCCGGACAAAGGCATCGCGCCTGGGGTAAGCAGAAAGGCCAACAGTTCATTCAGGTAAGAAGCTTCCGGCGTTTTT
>ONBQ01000065.1 GCA_900316145.1 uncultured Eubacteriales bacterium | reverse complement strand
CGCTCTGAAGGCTCTGGAAGATCCTATGGGCCCGTGGGGCGACAAGATCCTTGAACTCATGGATGAAGTCGACAGCTACATCCCGGCTCCTGAGCGTGACACTGACAAGCCGTTCCTGATGCCTGTTGAAGACGTATTCTCCATCACCGGTCGTGGTACTGTTGCTACCGGTCGTGTAGAGCGTGGTGTTCTGCATGTATCTGACCAGGTTGAGCTGGTTGGTCTGTCCCACGAGACCAAGACCTACGTTGTAACTGGTGTTGAGATGTTCCACAAGCTGCTTGACGAGGCTCAGGCTGGTGATAACATCGGTGCTCTGCTTCGTGGTATCCAGAGAACTGAGATCCAGCGTGGCCAGGTTCTGGCAAAGCCGGGTTCCATCACTCCGCACACCAAGTTCAAGGGTCAGGTCTACGTTCTGACCAAGGATGAAGGTGGCCGTCATACTCCGTTCCTGACCAACTATCGTCCGCAGTTCTATTTCCGTACCACCGACGTTACCGGCGTTATCACTCTGCCGGAAGGCACCGAGATGTGCATGCCTGGTGACAACGTTGAAATGAACATCGAGCTGATCTACCCGGTCGCTATGGAAAAGGGTCTGCGCTTCGCTATTCGTGAAGGCGGCCGTACCGTTGGCGCTGGTTCCGTTACCGAGATCATCGAGTAATCACCAAATCCCAATGATTCAACAAGGGGTCCCATGCATTGGGACCCCTTATCTTTTTTGCCTGGAGGATTAAACGTGGTACAAAACCTGGTCAATTGGTTCATAGAAACACTTTCGGGGGTCCCTAGAGATATCGTTTGCTTCATCATCTCTATGGTCCCGATCCTGGAACTTCGCGGCGGCCTGATCGCGGCGGCTGTTTTTAAGCTGCCATGGCTGAGAGCGCTTTTGTTCTGCATCGCCGGCAATATGCTGCCCATGCCTTTCGTTCTGCTGCTGATCACCAAGATCTTTGACATCCTTAGAAAAACAAAGCTGTTTCGTCCGTTGGTGGAAAAGCTCGAGACCAGGGCTCTAAGCAAAAAAGATAAGCTGGAAAAGGCGGAGTTCTGGGGCCTGGTCCTGTTTGTCGGTATTCCGCTGCCCGGGACCGGAGGATGGACCGGCTCTTTGCTGGCCGCGCTGCTGGGCATCCGCTTTAAAAAAGCCTTCCCGGCGGTCATCCTGGGGATCTTGCTGGCGGCCACGATCATGAGCCTGGTGTCCTACGTGATCCCTTGGCTCGTGCGAATGATATAAGATAAGAGGCCTCTATGCGGGCTCCCTTTGCCGCGTGACAGGAAAACGCAATTCTGTGCCATTTTCCATAAAGAAATCTTGTGAAAAATGAATAAAAAATAAGCTCAAAATTCTTTAAATTTCTACGAAAAAAATGACGTCAAAACCCTCGATTTTCTTGCAATTTCGAGGGTTTTCGCGTATAATAGTGGAGCTGTGACATTGATAGCGATGATCCGGGAGGTTGCAGAAGTCTGCCCTTTTGGGGCACTCAGGCTGGTAATTCACGGGGAGTGAATGTCAAGTTCAAGAAACTGACGACAAGGTCCTGTACAAAACTTATAAACGTGTGAAAAGTCTCTGTTTAAGCTTGTTTGAGGGGATGACACGCACGGATGGGTGTACAGCCGAAAGTCGTACTTCGCTGGAGGCTTTACCGCTCCACGCCAGTGTCGCAGACAAGTACGAATAGGAGGCTATTTTTTATGGCAAACCAGAAAATCAGAATCACACTTAAGGCTTATGATCATCAGCTGATCGATCAGTCCGCGCAGAAGATCGTCGAAGCAGCAAAGAGAACCGGCGCCAGCGTAAGCGGCCCGATCCCGATGCCCACCCACAAGGAAGTCGTTACGATCCTTCGTGCTGTTCACAAGTACAAGGATGCCCGTGAGCAGTTCGAGCAGCGCACCCACAAGCGCCTGGTTGATATTCTGAACCCCACCAACAAGACCATCGATGCCCTTATGAAGCTGGAACTGCCGGCTGGCGTTGACATCAAGGTCGAAGCTAAGAACTGATCCAAGTTTTGTCTCTAAGGTTATTCAAATCGATATAGATCGATGCCGTTATGAGCCACAAGGGCTCCGATGACGGAGAGTTCGGGATTTTCACAGCTTTCCCGGACGCTAATGACCTAGAATGCACGACATAAGAGCGTGCCGCTGTAGATTATTAGAAGGAGCATTGAAAAAATGCAGAAAGCAATCCTTGCAAAGAAGATCGGTATGACTCAGGTCTTCTCCCCGGAAACCGGCGAAATGATCGCGGTTACCGTACTGGAAGCTGGTCCCTGTGTTGTAACGCAGGTCAAGACCCAGGAACATGACGGCTACAGTGCCGTACAGGTAGGTTTCGGCGAGATCCGCGAAAAGCTGGTCAACAAGCCGGAAAAAGGCCATTTTGATAAGGCCGGTGTTGAAGTAAAGAGATTCGTCCGCGAGCTTCGCCTCGACAATGCGGAAGAGTATGAAGTCGGCCAGGAGATCAAGGCTGACATGTTCCAGGCTGGCGACAAGGTCGATGTCAGCGGAACTTCCAAGGGTAAGGGCTATCAGGGTGCTATCCATCGTTATGGCCTGTCCCGTGGTCCGATGGAGCATGGTTCCAAGTATCATCGTCATGCTGGTTCCATGGGTCCTGCTACTTCTCCCGGACGTGTATTTAAGCGCAAGAAGCTGCCTGGCCACATGGGCAACGTTGCCACCACCGTTCAGAATCTGGAAGTCGTTCGCGCTGATGCCGAGCAGAACCTGATCCTGATCAAGGGTTCCGTACCGGGCCCGAAGAAGTCCCTTGTAACTATCGTAAGCAGCGTAAAAGCCTGATCACAAGGCTTTACATAAATCTCTAACAAGAATTTTTGGAGGAAAAGAAAGAAATGGCGAAAGTAGCTGTTTATACCATGGACGGCGCCCAGAATGGTGAGATCGAACTGAACGATCAGATCTTCGGCGCAGAAGTCAACATCCCTGTGATGCATCAAGTAGTGGTAGCGCATCTTGCCAAGCTTCGTCAGGGCACCCAGAGTGCCAAGACCCGTGCAGAGGTAAGCGGAGGCGGCCGTAAGCCGTGGCGCCAGAAGGGCACAGGACATGCCCGTCAGGGAAGCATCCGTTCACCGCAGTGGGTCGGCGGCGGCGTAGTATTCGCTCCGAAACCTCGTGATTATTCCATGAAGGTCAACAAGAAGGTTCGTCGCGTTGCCTTGAAATCCGCCCTGTCTTCCAAGGTGCAGGATGCTAAGATCCTGGTACTTGAGAGCCTGAGCCTGGATGAGATCAAGACCAAGGCAATGAAGAAGGTCCTTGATAACCTGAAGGTCGAAAACGCATTGATCGTTATGGACGGTACCGAGACCAACGTCGTCCTTTCCGCCCGCAACCTGCCTGGGGTCAAGACCCTGCGTGCCGACATGATCAATACCTACGACATTCTGAAGTATGATACCCTGATCGTGACCAAAGATGCGGTCGCGAAGATTGAGGAGGTATACGCATAATGGCAGACATCAAATATTACGACGTTCTTTTGAAGCCCGTCATCACTGAGAAGAGCATGAACCTGATGGGCGAGCGTAAATATACGTTCCTGGTCCATCCGGATGCCAACAAGACCCAGATCAAGGAAGCCGTTGAAAAGCTGTTCGAAGGCGCCAAGGTCGAGAAGGTCAACACCATGAACGTTCCGGGTAAGAAGAGAAGAAGAGGTTACATCGTCGGCCGTACCGCGGCTACCAAGAAGGCGATCGTAACGCTGACGGAAGACAGCAAGGACATCGAGTTCTTCGAAGGCATCTGATCCTTGCGGCGTGTCTGACACGCATTTAAGAGCATCTCAGATAATCATCCTGCCTATTGAGATGCATAGAATACTACATAAAAGGAGTAAACAACAATGGCCATTAAAACATACAAGCCATATACCCCTTCCCGGAGAAACATGACCAGCTCCGCTTTCACGGAAATCACCAAGAGCGAGCCTGAGAAGTCTCTGGTCGTCAGGGGAAAGAATACTGCCGGCCGCAACAGCTACGGCAAGATCACCGTCCGTCATCATGGCGGCGGCCACAAGAACCTGTACAGAATCGTTGATTTCAAGAGAAACGACAAAGATGGAATTCCTGCAAAGGTTATCGGTATCGAATACGATCCGAACCGCAGTGCCAATATTGCTCTGATCGCTTACGCTGATGGCGAGAAGCGTTACATCCTGGCTCCGGAAGGCCTGAAGGACGGCGACACCGTCATGAACGGCCCCGATGCTGAGATCCGCACCGGTAACTGCCTGCCGCTTCGCAATATCCCGATCGGTGCCAACATCCACAACATCGAAATGCTGCCTGGCAAGGGTGGCCAGCTGGTCCGCTCCGCTGGTAACGTTGCTCAGCTGATGGCTAAGGAAGGCAAGTTCGCGACCCTGCGTCTGCCCTCTGGCGAAATGCGTCTTGTTCCGATCGACTGCCGCGCTACCATCGGTACCGTTGGCAATGGTGATCATGAACTGATCAAGATCGGTAAAGCCGGCCGCAAGCGTCACATGGGAATCCGCCCGACCGTCCGTGGTTCCGTTATGAACCCGAATGACCATCCGCACGGTGGTGGTGAAGGACGTGCTCCGGTTGGCCGTCCGAGTCCGATGACTCCTTGGGGCAAGCCGGCTATGGGTATGAAGACCCGCAAGAAGAACAAGCATTCCAACAAGTACATCGTTCGCTCTCGCGCGATGAACAAGAAGTAAGGAGGACATCATAAATGGCACGTTCCTTAAAAAAGGGTCCCTTTGCGGATGAGCATTTATTGAAAAAAGTCGACGCCATGAACGCGTCCGGAGATAAAGCGGTGATCAAGACCTGGTCCCGTCGTTCCACCATTTTCCCGTCCTTTGTCGGCCACACCTTCGCGGTGCATGATGGCAGAAAGCATGTTCCGGTCTATGTGACCGAAGACATGGTCGGCCATAAACTGGGTGAGTTCGTTCTGACCCGCACCTATCGCGGCCACGGCAAGGATGAGAAGAAGGGCAAGAGATAAGGAGGATCGTAAGCAATGGCTCAGTCAAGAAGTCAGTATAAGAGAGAACGCAATGCGCAGAAGGATACCCGTCCGAGAGCGAAGGTCACCTACGCCCGGATCAATCCTCTGAAGGCAAAGATCGTTCTGGATACGATAAAGGGTAAAGACGTTGCGGTTGCCGCTGCGATCCTGGCAGCTACACCGCGTGAAGGCGCACGCATCATCAGCAAGGTCCTGGATTCCGCAGTGGCCAACGCTGAGTACGCCGCCACAGAGCGTGATATGGATATCGATGTTTCCAAGCTGTATGTTCAGGAAGCGTTCGCGAATCAGGGTACGACCTTAAAGCGCATCGTTCCGCGCGCACAGGGCCGTGCAGACCGCATCCTCAAGAAGACCAGCCATATCACTATTATTCTGAATGAGAGATAAGGAGGAAGATCATGGGTCAGAAGGTTAATCCTCATGGTTTCCGTGTAGGAGTTATTAAAGATTGGGACGCCAAGTGGTTTGCCGACAGCAAAACGTTCGGTGACACTCTGGTAGAGGACCACAAGATTCGTGAATATCTGAAAGAAAACCTGTATGCGGCCGGTATCTCCAAGATCGACATCGAGAGAGCCGGAGGCCGTGTAAAGATCACGATCTTCACCGCGAAGCCGGGCGTTGTCATCGGCAAGGGCGGAGCTGCCATTGAGATCCTCAAGGGCAAGGTTCAGGCTCTTACTGACGCGAAGGTCTCTCTGAATATTATGGAAGTAAAGCGTCCGGAACTGGATGCCCAGCTGGTTGCTGAGAACATCGCTACCCAGCTTGAGAACCGTGTATCCTTCCGCCGCGCTATGAAGCAGGCTATGGGCCGCACCATGCGTGCCGGCGCCAAGGGCATCAAGTCCAGCTGCTCTGGCCGTCTTGGCGGCGCTGAGATCGCCCGTGCTGAGTCTTACACCGATGGTACTATTCCGCTGCAGACCCTGCGCGCCAACATCGACTATGGTTTTGCCGAAGCCAACACCGCTTATGGCAAGATCGGTGTAAAGACCTGGATCAATCATGGAGAAGTCCTTCCTACGAAGGCTAATAAGGAAGGGAGAGACCGCTAATGTTAATGCCGAAGAGAGTTAAGCACCGCAGACAGTTCCGCGGTAACATGGCCGGCAAGGCTATGCGCGGCAACCGTGTCACTTATGGTGATTATGGTCTGGTATCTCTGGATCCTGCCTGGATCAACTCCAGACAGATCGAATCCGCTCGTGTTGCTATGACCCGTTACGTCCGCCGTGGCGGTCAGGTCTGGATCAAGATCTTCCCCGACAAGCCGGTTACGCAGAAGCCTGCCGGTGTTCGTATGGGTAAAGGTAAAGGTGCTCCTGAGTATTGGGTTGCCGTTGTTAAGCCGGGTCGCGTTATGTTCGAGATCGCTGGTGTTTCCGAGGAGATCGCTCGTGAAGCTCTGCGTCTGGCCATGCATAAGCTTCCGGTTCGCTGCAAGATCGTATCCAAGGCTGAATTAGACGCCGAGATCGATGCGAAAGAAGCTTGATCGCAGCAAACGAATTGGTAGAGGATGGTGAATCAAATTGAAAAAGTCCAATTATTTAGATGAATTAAAAGTCAAGAATTCGGAGCAGTTGGAAATGGAACT
>ONBQ01000024.1 GCA_900316145.1 uncultured Eubacteriales bacterium | reverse complement strand
GTGGAAACCTAACATTCGCACCGTCAAGGCGATTGTTGACGGTACACCTAAGACTCTTCATGTATGTGCCAACTGTCTGAAATCGAACAAGATCACCCGCGCATAATCGGGTCGGTCCGGCTGTCATTCAGAACGTAACCTAAAAGGACTGCTTCATGGCAAGCAGTCCTTTTCTCGTTTTATCATTTTTTGTCTCTGGCCAGGATCAGCAGCAGATACCCCTCGCAAAGAGTCACCTTGCCCTCTTCTTTCTCCAGATAATTGCTGATGCCCAGTGTCGCGCCGGGGTCCATATCCGCGTCTGCAAGGGGATAATGGAACCCCTCCAGGCTCACCCCTCTGGCTTCTCCAAATACGGGGATCAAGGAGATATTGTTGGCGGATTTTTCACCGGGGCTCAGGTGCTCATCCGGATCCCGATCCAAAGTAAGATCACAAGGTCCTTTCAGCATGAAGACCCGGCTTTGATCATCCGCGATCTGACACCGGATGCCCTGATCAGCTGCCTGCTTCATAAGAAAGATATTGGCCAGGCTGTGATCGACCCTTCCGCCCAGCGCGCCAAGGATCAGGATCTCTCCTCCTTCTCCGGCCACGTCCATAGCGGTATGCAAAGCCAGTTCCGTATCGGTGTAGTCTTTTTCCGGAGGAAAAGTGCGTACCGGGATCTTGTGCGTCTTAACAAATGTTAAGGCTTCTTCCCCGCAGGAATCAAAATCACCCAAAGCCTGATCCGGGACTGTTTGCAAAGTCATGGCATGGCGGATCCCCGCGTCGGCCGCGATGATGTGATCCGGCGCGAAGTCCTTGACCAGGGCTTGTGCCCGCCGGGGAAGATTTCCTCCCGAAAGGATCAATACTTTCATTGATACTTGTTCTCCTCATTCTCTTTGCGGATCTCTTGATACAGCGTCGTATAGTTCCGATACCGGAGCCTGGATACGGCGCCTTTTTTTACGGCTTCTTTGACCGCGCAGCCAGGTTCACTCACGTGGCTGCAGCCCCGGAACCGGCACTCTGTGCGCCATTCCTCAAACTCCGGATAATACTGCTCCAGTTCTTTATGGTCCAGATGACCAAGGTCCAAAGACGTAAAGCCCGGCGTATCGGCCGCGAAGCCGCCTTCTTCCAGTGGGATCAGGCGGGCATGGCGGGTGGTGTTGCGGCCTCTTTGGATCTTTTCGCTAAGGTCTCCCGTCTCTTGCGTAAGACCCGGCACCAGCCTGTTCAACAAAGAGGATTTTCCCACGCCTGACGGGCCGGCAAATACCGTGATGTGATCTTTCAGCTGTGCTCGTATGGGCTCCAGGCCAGACTGATCCTTGGCGCTGGTCTCAAACACATGAAAACCGGCCTTGCGGTATATTTCCAGCACTTTTTTCAAGGAATCGTCCTCGTCCAGAAGATCCTGCTTATTGAAGACCAGGATCGGATCCATCTTCTGCTGCAGGGTCTGCGCCAGGAAGCGGTCCATCAGGAAAAGATTGGGTTCCGGCGTATGGCAGGCCATGACCAGCATCGCCTGGTCCGCGTTGGCCACCGGCGGGCGGATCAAAAGCGAGGTGCGGGGCAGGATCTCTTCCAGATACAGTTTCTCCGAAAACAAGACCCTGTCTCCGATGACCGGCGTGATCTGCTGTTTTCGAAAAGAGCCGCGCGCTTTGCAACGCACGGTTCCTTCAGGTGTATGCACATCATAAAAGCTGCTGACACCGGAAATGATAATGCCTTCACGCATAGATTCAGTTGATATCACGGACAAAAACCTCATTCCCATCCAGATAGACGCGGATCTTCACGGTGCTGGACGGATAGGAGATCTCAAGGCCACCGTTCGCGAATGTTGCCTGGGTGACAAGCTGATCATACAAGCCGGAGGAATTGCCGGAGGCGTTGATCGCTTCCACGCGAAGCTGGCCGCTCTCCTGATCGGCTGCCAGCGGATTGTTGATCATGATCGTGCCGTTGGCCGAATTCTCCTCTTCCTCATCCGTAGGAACGCCCTGGCTGATGGTAACATTGATGGAGGTGCCTTCCGGTATGCGCAGCTTCGGATCCAGGTCCTGGGCGATGATCTGGCCGGACGGTACGGTGTCATGATAGGACAGGGATACTTCACCCAGATTCAATTTCAGATCCTTCAGCTTGGTCACCGCTTCTTCGCGGGTCAGGCCGGTCAGCTCCGGCACCTCTACGCCTTCATTCTCGCTCCCGGTGCTGACTGTCAAGGTGACGACCGTATCCTCTGATACTTCTGTATCACCGGCCGGTTCCTGGGAAATGATATCACCCATTTCCACGTCCTCGCTGGCTTCGGTGATGACATGATAGGGGATGCCGGCTTCGATGAGGTAGTTGACCGCTTCCGCGTAGGACATATCTTCCACATTCGGGACCTTGTCCGCGTTGTATTCACCCATGCTGACGATGATGTTGATGGTCATGCCCAGTTCCGCTTCAGTCCCCTGCGCCGGCTCCTGGTCATAGACCACGCCCTTGTCATACTCGTCATTGTAGTGCTCTGCGGACAGCGCGACATAATAACCGGAATCATTGGCCTTCTTGACCGCTTCTTCTTCCGAAAGGCCGATCAGGCTCGGGATCGTACTGTTTGCCACGGCAGACTCCTGCCCGCCGTTACGGCTCAGCATATTCTTAATCAGGAAGCCTCCTGCTGCCAGCAGCAGGACCAGTCCCAGACACAAGCCTACCCAAAGGCCTGTATGCTTCTTTTTCGGCTCTTCTTCGACCGGAGGGACTGTACCGGTTCCCGGCTGCTGCGGCGGCACGTACGGCCCGACCGTGCCTTTATTGTCCGGCAGATAGCCGTGATTCTGATAGACTCGCTTTAAGTCCTCCAGGACCTCATCCGCATTCTGATAACGCTCCTCCGGCTGCTTATTGGTCAGCTTCTGAATGATACCGACCAGGCCCGGCCAGATCTCCGGATTATAATCCTGGATATTGGGCAGCGGATCATGGATCTGCTTCATGGCTGTCGCGATGGGAGTATCTCCCTCAAAAGGCAAATGGCTCGTGGCCATTTCGAACATGGTGATACCCAGCGAATACAGATCGCTGCGCGTATCGACCCGCTGGCCTCTGGCCTGCTCCGGAGAGAAATAATGCACGGAGCCCATAGCCTCGCCCTGCGCGGTCATGGTGCTGGTAGTCGTAGCCTTTGCGATACCAAAGTCCGTGACCTTGACGCCACCCTTCGGTGTGACCATGATGTTCTGCGGTTTGATATCACGATGGATGATGTTGCTGGCATGCGCGGCCTTTAACGCATCCGCGATCTTGACGGAGATCTTGAAGATCTCATCATTCGAGAGCTTTTTGCGGCGCTCGATATACTCTTTCAGCGTGATGCCGTCGATGTATTCCATGACGATATAGTCCGAACCATTCTGACGGCCCAGATCATATACGCCAACGATATTGTTGTGTGACAGACTGGCGGCATTGAGTCCTTCCTTGCGGAATTTGGAAATGACCACTTCATCCGCGGACAGTTCCGGACGCAGCACTTTGATCGCCACGTCTCGATGCAGTTTATGATCGATTCCTTTATAAACGACCGCCATACCGCCTTCACCGATGACCTTTTCGATCTCGTAGCGTTCGTTTAAAACCATTCCCGTTTTCAGCATGTTTGTCTCTCCCCTCGAAGGTCCGCGATAATGACCGATATATTGTCTTTACCCCCGTTGTCATTCGCGCGTTTGGTAAGATTTTCAGCGATCTCCTCCGGTGTAAAGCCCGGGAAAGATACGATCCTTTGGATCTCGGCATCGTCAAGCATATCGGTGAGGCCGTCCGAACACAGCAGCAGCTGCGCTGTATCCTCCATATTTTCCGCGAAAATATCGACCTCGACATCCGGCTCCTGACCGATGGCCCGCGTGATCAGATTCTTTTTCTCATGGACATGCGCTTCATCCTTTGTAAGGATACCGGCTTTGACCAGTCCCCATACGTAAGAATGATCCTCTGTGACCTGGATGAGCTGCGTCTGTCCTTCCTCGTTTTTCAGGATCCGATACAGCCGGCTGTCACCGACATTGACAGCATACAGCCATCCATCCACTACAGTAGCCGCGACCAGCGTCGTGCCCATGCCTCGCCAGGCTTCATTTTCCAAGGACGCCTTGTAGACTTCATAGTTGGCATCCTGGGCCAGACGGGCCAGGAAAGTACCCGGATCATCCGGAACTTCGGTTTCCTGACGGACTTCTTTCAAAATGGTCTCGACCGTAATTGACGAAGCCATTTCTCCGGCGTTATGACCACCCATGCCATCCGCGACGATCAGGAGATTGGGCAGCGGCCCTACAGGGGCGTCGCTGGCAAATACATAATCCTGATTGGTCTGTCGCAGCTGTCCGATGTCGCACACTGCCGCAGCTATCATCCGATTGCCTCCATTTCTGTTCTATGGCGCCGTCTTAACTGACCACAAGCGCCGTCTATATCCCGGCCAAGCTCCCTGCGGATGGTGACCGGTATCTGTTCCTCATTCAATACTTTTTCAAATCGCTGGACCTGGGACCGCTCCGGCCCGGCAAGACCTCTCTCCGCGACCGGATTGACCGGGATGAGGTTCACGTGACACAGAAGCCCCTTCAGCCTGCGTGCCAGTTCCCTGGCGTTTTCTTCGCTGTCATTCACGCCCTTGACCAGGGCATATTCGAACGTTACTCTTCGGCCGCTTTTTCTCGTATAAGCCCTGCAGGCTTCCAGAAGGTCATCCATAGCGACACGATTCGCGATGGGCATCAACTGCTTTCGAATATCATCATTCGGAGCGTGCAGCGAGATGGCCAGCGTGACCGGAATATCCTCCTCTGTAAAGCGTTTCAGCCCGTCCAGCAGCCCGCAAGTAGACACTGTCATGTTCCGGAAGCTCATATTCTGCCCCTCCGGCGCATGCAGGATCGAAAGGAAACGCATGACCTCGTCGTAGTTATCAAAGGGTTCTCCGCACCCCATGACCACGATGTGCGAGACCTGGATCTTCTCCTCCCGCTCGATCACATAGACCTGCTGCAGCATTTCACCGGCTGAAAGATCCCGCTCCAGGCCGCCTAAGGTAGACGCGCAGAAGCGGCAGCCCATGCGGCACCCGACCTGGGAAGATACGCAGACTGTGTAACCGTGATGATAGTGCATCAGCACGGACTCGATCAAAGACCCGTCCTCCAGTTCAAACAGGTATTTGACCGTATCATCCAGCACGGAACGCTGCACCTGGACAGGACGAATGGAAAAGATAGGCATTTCCTTTTGAAGCCGCTCTCTGAGCGACAAAGGAAGATTGGTCATTTCATCATATTGGCTAGCCAGGCTCTTATGCAGCCAATGCCAGATCTGACGGCCACGGAAAGCAGGCAGACCCAATTCCCGGGCTTTATCCGCGCTTTGTGCTTCTGTCAGGTCAAACCAGGAAACCGGCATCTGTATGCTCCTCTCTTCAATGATTCCTATGCCTGCTTCACGAGTGACGCAAGAAAGAAACCGTCACGTCCCTTTTCCTCCGGGAGGATGACTCTCCATCCCTTGGAGAAGGGCTTTTCCGGCCTCTTGGCATAGTTATTACTAATAGTATCACAGATTGCGACACTTGGCAAATCCTTTTCCAAATCTGTTTCGGAAAAATCAGGGTATTCGCTTAAAAAGTGCTCCATCTGCCCTTCATTTTCCGCCGCGCGGATGGTGCAGGTGCTGTAGACGAGCCTGCCTCCCGGCTTTACATAACGAGCGGCCTGAGAGAGCAGTTTTTCCTGCAGAAGGACCAGTTCATCAAAGTCTCCCTCTTCGCGGAACCAGCGGATCTCCGGCTTATTGCGCAGGATCCCCAATCCGCTGCAAGGCGCGTCCAGCATGACTACATCAAAGGTTTCCTCCCATTCCGGCTGGAAGGCGGTCCCGTCCTGCTGAAGGGTCTGACAGCAGGTGATGCCCATTCTTTCCATCTGCGCCTGCATGAGGCGGACCTTGTGTTCATGCACATCACAGCTGTAGAGTTCCCCTTTGTTTTCCATCATCTGCGCCATAAAGGTAGACTTTCCACCAGGAGCCGCGCACATATCCAGCACCTTCATACCAGGCTGAACCAAGCTTAAGGCAGCGGAAAGTGCCGCGCTTTCGTTCTGCACGACCATACGTCCCTCGGTCAAAGCCTTCCAGCCGCCCAGTCCTTCCGCCGATCCCAGATAGAAAAGCTCGTTCAGGGCTTTACTGCGGCGCACCGCGTCATCCCCCAGCTGTTCCTTAAGTTCCGCTTCCAGTTCTTCCGGCGTGCATTTGATCGTATTGCACCGCACGCAGACAGAGGTTTCCGTAGAAAGCCTGCGTGCGATGTCCAGGGTCATATCCGGTCCGTAAGAGGCTTCCCAATCCTTAAGGATTCCAGCCGGCAGGCTGTAGTCCAGGGCCATCTGCTCTAATCGGTCTTTTACCTTCGGCACCGCCGCCCCGTCTCGCAAAATGGCACGCAGGACTCCGTTCACGAACCCGCTCAAACCCTTGAAGCGTGAATGTTTGACGGCTTCGACTGCCTCATAGACCGCGGCCCGGTCCGGGATACGGTCCTCATAGAGCATTTGCTCGCAGGCAACACGAAGCGTGCACGCGATGTAAGGCTTCATGCGGCGAACAGGGGTCTTGGAGTAGGAATCGATCAAGGCGTCCAGCGTATTTAGGTGCGTTAACGCCCCATACACCAGCCGCGTGACCAATGCTTTATCCCGTAAATCAACAGACGGCGGATACTGTTGTATCCGCCGGTCCAGTACGATCGAAGAGTAGCCTTTCTTGGCCAGGATCTCTTCCAGCGTCAGTGCCGCTTCCTCGCGGGCATTCCATGCTGTCATCGGATCTCCTCTTTTTCCTTTTCCTCGCCGAAGACTGCTCCATCCGGATGCTGTCCCAGCAGGAATACGTCGGTATTCATGCGCTTCTTGCCTGTAAGCTGCAGGCTATTGATGCGCAGATAAAAATCCCCGCAGGCGATGTCCATCGTCTTTTTGCCGCAGCGCACCTGGCCGGGCACGGCATCCTGTACCGGGTCCGAAGTCATGCAGGCTTCCCAGATATTGACCTTTCTGTCCTCCCAGAAGGTATAGGTTCCGGGCCAGGAATACAGGCCGCGCACCTGGTTGTAGATCTCTCTTGCCGGGCGGTCCCAATGGATCAGGCCATCCTCCTTGCTGAGCATCGGCGCTTTCGTGGCAAGTGCGTCATCCTGCGGTCTGGGGTCGAATACCTCTCCGGAAGAAAGTCTGGACAGGATATCCCTGGTCAGGACGCCGGCCGCCTCCGCCAGCTTATCATGCAGGCTGTCCGCCGTATCATCCTCGGCGATGGGCACTTCAATGGTATCGATCATGCCGCCGGTATCCATTCCGGCATCCATTTGCATGGCGGTTATACCGGTCACGGTATCACCGGCCAGAATGCAATGCTGGATGGGAGACGAGCCGCGGTATTTCGGCAGCAGAGAGGCATGCATATTGATGCAGCCAAAGCGGGGAATGTCCAGGATCTCCTGAGACAGGATCTGCCCATAGGCAGCGACCAGGATCAGGTCCGGCTGAAGGCCTTTAAGTTCTTCTACAGACTGAGACCTTTTGACACGCCGCGGCTGATAGACCGCAAGCCCTTTGGACAGGGCGTATTCCTTGACTGGAGGGGCTGTCAGGACCTGCTTGCGTCCTACCGGCTTGTCCGGCTGGGTATAGACCCCCACGATCTCATGACCGCCTTCAAAGGCTGCCGCAAGCACCGGAACCGCAAAGTCCGGTGTTCCCATAAATACGATGCGCATAGGCTTATTCCTCATTCTCCTCGGTCACTTCTTCCGGTGCGGAGATGGTCTTGTCGATGTAAAGAACGCCGGAAAGATGGTCGATCTCATGGCAGAATGCCTTAGCCAACAGATCCTCCCCCGTCTTCTCATAAACGTTGCCCTCACGGTCCAACGCGCGGATGGTGACCTTCTGCGGACGTTTGACCGTACCGACCTTGCCAGGGATGCTCAGGCACCCTTCCGGTGTCAGCTGTTCACCCTCTTCGGCAATGATCTCCGGATTGATGAGCACCAGACGCTCACCCTCTTCTCCGGTATCGATGACGATGACCTGCTTCAATACGCCGACCTGGACCGCGGCCAGGCCTACGCCGCCGGCATCGTACATCGTATCAAACATATCATCGATCAGCATCTCAAGGCGCTGGTCGAACTTTTCCACTTTTCTGGATGTCTTGCGCAGGATGGGATCATCCTCTACGCGGATATTGCGAAGGGCCATATTATTCACTCTCTTTCTTCTATTGCAGATGCATAGGATCTATGTCCATCTGGATATGGGCTTTGGGTTCAGACTGCAGAAACTTTTCCCGACAGAACTTTCCATAGGCCATCAGCCGGTCCCGATCCTCCAGTTTGATGAGGATCCTGCGCCGGAACACGTTGTTGATGCGCTCCAGCGAGGCAGGGGACGGCCCCAGGATCATAAAACCGCGCGGCTGCCCGTAGGACATCAGCAGCTTATGAAAACGCTCGCTCTGGCCGATCACGGTCTGCTCCACGCTGCCTGTGATCAAGAACTGCAGGATATGGGTAAACGGCGGAGCCCCGATCAGGCGCCGGGCCGTCAATTCACTTTGATAAAACGAATCATAATCATGCTCCGAAGCATCCTGAATGGAATAATGCTCCGGCGAATATGTCTGGATGAGGACCTCGCCCTCTTTATCCGCGCGGCCCGCGCGCCCGGCCACCTGGGTCAGCAGCTGAAACGTGCGCTCCGTACTGTGATAATCTTCCGAATACAGGATACTGTCGGCAGCCAGGACCCCCACCAGGGTCACTTCCGGGAAGTCGAATCCCTTGGCGATCATCTGCGTGCCGACGAGTATGTCCGCCTCATGGTCCCGGAACTGTTCATAGATATCACGATAGGTCTCTTCCCCGCGGATGACCGAGGTGTCCATGCGAAGCACGCGCGCTTCCGGAAAGAAAGTCCGGATCTCCTCCTCGACTCTTTGAGTCCCGGTCCCGAAATGGCGGATATAGCTGGATCCGCACTCCGGGCAAGTCTCGACCGGGCGGACCTGCTTGCCGCAATGATGGCAGATGAGCAGCCGCTCCTCTTTATGCCAGGTATAGGGCAGGTAGCAGCGCGGACACTTCAATACGAAACCGCAGTTGCGGCAGCTTACGAAGGTGGAATACCCCTTCCGGTTCAGGAACAGGATCGTCTGCTCGCCCCGCTCAAGGCGCTCACGGACCGCCTGTGCCAGGTCCCGGCAAAAGATGGACATGTTGCCGGAGGCCATCTCCTCCCTCATATCGACGATCTTTACCCGCGGAAGGCCCGCTCCCGGAACCGCGCGCTTTGTGAGGCGCAGCAGAGAATATTCCTTCTGTCCGGCCTTGTAATAGTCCTCGACCAAAGGCGTGGCAGACCCTAAAATGACAGGTATACCAAAACGCCGCCCCATCTCGATTGCCACGTCCCGGGCATGATAACGGGGCGACTGTTCAGACTTATAGGTCGTCTCATGCTCCTCATCCAGAATGATCAGTCCCAGATCGGAGAACGGGGTAAACAAAGCAGACCTGGGGCCGACCGCGATGCGGATCTCCCCGCTTTTGGCCTGTCTCCACAAGGCAGCCCGCTCAGCATCCGTAAGACGACTGTGGGTCACTCCCACCTTGCGGCCGAACCGCCGGGTCAGAACATCGATCAGCTGAGGGGTCAGACTGATCTCAGGCACCAGCAGAATGGCCTGCCGTCCCTGGTCCAAAGCCTTTTCGATGAGGCGGATATAGACTTCGGTCTTGCCGCTTCCAGTCACACCGCGCAGCACAAACACACGGTGCATGTGACGATCCATGGTCCCGGAAACCGTTTCCACCGCCTTTTCCTGCTCTTCATTGAGACAGAAATCCGGCTTTTGGACCGCATCCTCTTCCGAAACTTTGGATGCCTTCTTGCGTGACCGGCGCGTGACACCTTTGGGCACCCACAGCGCCAGGCAGGAAGATAACGGTGCGTCATAGTACTGCTGCATCCACCGGGCTAAAGAAAGTTCTTCCTCGGTAAAGACCGGCTCCTCTGTCAGGACCTTCTGAATGTCCTTGACCTGGGCCGGATCATAATCGATGCTGTCCGTAAGCCCGATGACGTATCCTCTGCGCTTACGGTCTCCCTTGCCAAAGGGCACCTCGACGACCATGCCGGGCCGCACCGAGGAGAAGTTCTCCGGGATCCGGTAGGTGAAGATCCTGTCCAGCCCGGAATGGTTCAGCCCGATGATGATCTCAGCATAAGGAAAACGCATCATTCCTCTTCGTCGTAATCGACACTTAAGTCGACGACAGCCATGTCATCGAAGGGAACTTCTTCCGTAACGGTGACCGGATCAGCCGTATAGATGCCGATCTTCTCGTTCATCATTTCATCGATCGCGACGGACAGCTCTTTCTTGCCTTCCGTATGCTCGATCATGGGCAGGTCCTTATCGACCAGAGCGCGGGCGCGCTTGGCTACAGCCTGCACCAGGCTGTAACGGCTCAATACTTCGGGCAGCCCCATCTCTTTGTTGACATTATTGATATGGTTGATCAGCTGCTGATAAGACGGATAGATCATGTTTATTCTCCTTTTTCGGTTTGCAATGCTTCCATAAAACGTTTTGCTTCTTCTTCCAGGCCGTCGATAAAGGCCTTCTGCGCTGCCGGCGTGGTTCTTCTCGCCTCCATGAGGGAGAGGATCTCATCCGCGCAGCCTTCTATGGTTTCGTTGACCACCACGGCATCATAGCCGGGGATCTCCCGAAACTCTTCCATAGCGCGCTGTAAGCGGGCTTCAATGGCTTCTTTAGTTTCTGTGCCGCGTCCTGTCAGACGATGGTACAATTCCGCGAAGGTGGGGGGAAGGACAAAGATGAGCAGCGCGTCAGGATACTGTTCTTTGACCTGACGGGCTCCCTGCGCTTCGATCTCCAGCAGAACATCCTCTCCACGGGAAAGGGCGTCCAGCACCGGCTGCTTCGGCGTTCCGTAGCTGCCCTTGGTATAATGGGCCCATTCCAGGAACCACCCCTGCTCCGCCTTGGCTTTAAAATCATCCTCTGTGATGAAGAAATAGCTCTTTCCTTCGACCTCACCCGGTCTGGGATCCCGGGTCGTGGCGGAAACGGACAGTGTAAACGGGTGGATCTTTTTCATATGATCGACCACTGTGCCCTTGCCTACGCCGGAAAAACCGGATACGATCGCCAATACACCTTTTTTGACCATAGTTTATGATTGTTCCTTTCCAGGGGAGTATTCCTGCACGCGGCTGGTGAGGGTCTCCGGCATGATGGCCGACGTGATGACCTGACCGCTGTCCATGATGAGCACGGACCTTGTTTTACGCCCATAGGAGGCATCGATCAGGAGCCCCTGCTCCCTGGCCTCCTGCACCTTGCGCCGGATCGGAGCGGAATCCGCGTTCAAAATGGCGATCAGACGCTCTGCATGGATGACGCTTCCGAACCCGATGCTGACCAGGCTGATGTTTTGATTCTGCTTCATAGGTTATTCGATGTTCTGGATCTGCTCACGGATCTTTTCGATCTCATTCTTCATGTCCAACGCGGTCTTGGAGATGGCCAGATGGTTGGCCTTGGACGCGATGGTGTTGGTTTCGCGGTTGAGTTCCTGCGTAAGGAAATCCAGCTTCCGGCCCACAGGCTCATCCAGATCCATGGTCTGACGGAACTGCTTGAAATGGCTTTCCAGGCGTGTAAGCTCCTCATCGATGGCGCACTTATCGGCAAAAACAGTTGCCTCCGCCTCAAGGCGGCCAGGATCCAAGGTTCCCTTTTCGATGAGTTCATCCAGGCGGGCATGCAGGCGTTCTTTGTAAGCTTCCACCACCAGCGGGGCCTCTGCAAGCAGGGCCTCACGGCAATTCTCCAGCACCGTGATCTTATCGGAAAGGTCTTCCTTTAAGTGCTGGCCTTCCTTCTCACGCATGACATTGAGGTTGTCCAGCGCCTGATCCAGCGCCTCAGCCAGGATGCCCCAGAGCATCTCATCATCTGCCGTCTCTTCTTCTGTCGTGAGCACATCCGGCAGGCGAAGAATGTCGCCGGCATACAGCGTATCCCGCATATCTACCTTCTCAGCGGCCTCACGCAGCGCGTCAACATAGCTTTTTAAAAGCTGTTCATTGACCACGACCTTCTCCTGACGGTCCGAATGATTGACATAGGTTACGAAGATATCGGTCTTGCCGCGCACGATGCGCTCCTTAGCCCGCGTGCGGACCCGCTGCTCCAGCGCGCCAAGCTGACGGCTGATGCGGATGGACGGCTCAAAATACCTGTGATTAACAGTCTTGATCTCAACTGTAAAGTGATATCCGTTCAGTTCGGCCTCTCCCCGGCCGAATCCGGTCATACTTTTCATAGTCACCTCGAAAAATCAATATTTTCTGTTCTACTATTATAGTAAAAACCTTCGCAAAAAGCAAGCTTTTTGACAGGATGTTGTCATCTGTGGTAGAATGGATGACGGACTTATTATCCTTACCTATCCTTTCGGAGGTTTTCCATGGCTTTTGACGGTATAACCTTGTACGCCGTGCGCAAAGAGCTGTCCGAAGCTCTTCTTGGCGCCCGTATCGATAAGATCTATCAGCCGGATGATCATGAGGTCATTTTGCAGATGCGAACCCAATCCGGCACCAGGCGTCTGCTTTTATCTACCCTCGCGCGCAGTCCGCGCCTGCACATCACCGAGCAGCGTCCCGAGAATCCTCTCACGCCGCCCATGTTCTGCATGCTCCTTCGCAAGCACCTTTCCGGCGGCAAACTGCTCTCCATCGAGCAGTATCACATGGACCGCATCATCGAACTGACCTTCGAAGCCGTCAACGACCTGGGCGATCTGGTCGAGAAGCGTCTGATCCTGGAGATCATGGGCAAGCACAGCAACCTGTTCCTGGTGGATGCCTCCGGCATCATTCTGGACGCCCTGCATCATGTAGGCATCACCATGAGTTCCGTACGTCAGGTCCTGCCCGGTCTTTCTTATGAGCTGCCGGTCCACAGTGACAAGTGGGATCCTTTCATGATTCATGACGCCGAAGTCCTGGTCAAGATCCTGTCTGAGCCGAAGGAACCCCTGTACAAAGCGATCTATCTGACCATCAATGGATTCAGTCCCTTTACCGCCAGGGAAGTGGCCTGCCGGGCCGGTTTGGCGGAAGACACTCTGCTTACGCACCTGACTCCTGAAGAGGCGCAGCGGTTGTTCCAGGCCTTCTCTGGGCTTCTTGATTCCTTGACCTCCGGAGATTACTCCTTCCGCATCTTTCTGAACGGGGAGCGCATGGTGGAGTTCTCCGTTCTGCCTTCCCAGCTGATGGAAGGCGCCGAAACCCAGGAATTCCCCACGATCTCTGCTCTGCTGGACGTCTTCTACCGCCAGCAGGATACCACCCAGAAGATCCGCCAGAAGGCGCAAGACCTGTCCCGCCTCATCTCCAACAATCTGGACCGGGCCCGGCGCAAAGCCCACCTGCAGGAAAAACAGCTGGAAGACACCAAAGGCCGTGACATCTACCGCATCCAGGGAGAGCTTATCACCGCCAATATCTATCAGCTGGAAAAAGGCATGAAAAGCTGCTCTCTCCCCAATTTTTATGAGGAAGACCAGCCGCTGGTCCAGATTAAGCTGGACGAAAACCTGACGCCCGCGCAGAATGCCCAGCGTCTCTTCAATCGCTACAACAAACTTAAGCGTACCGAAGCCGCCCTCACCGAGCAACTGATCGAGACCTACGCCGAGATCGACTACCTGGAGAGCATCGAAAACGCCCTTTCCCTCTCCAATCAGGAGCGGGATCTGGAGAATCTCCGCCAGGAGCTGCATGAGACCGGCTACATCCGCCGGGTCAAGAAAGCCCAGCGCAACCTGGCTGCTTCCAAACCTCTGGAATTTGCCACCTCCGAGGGCATTCGGGTGCTCATCGGCAAAAACAACATCCAGAACGACCAGCTCACCTTCCGCACCGCCGCGCCAAACGACCTCTGGTTCCACGTCAAAGATATTCCCGGTTCCCACACGATCCTGTTCGTCTCCGGCTTGGAAATGGGCAAAGATTACACCGAAACCTCTCTGTTAGAAGCCGCGAAGCTGGCCGCCGCACACTCCAAGGCCGCTTCCAGCAGCCAGGTCCCGGTCGATTATACCGAGCGCCGGTATGTCAAGAAACCGGCCGGCTCCAAACCCGGCTTCGTGATCTACACCCATCAGACCACGGTATATGTGACACCGTAAAGAAGGGCTGTGAAAAGAGTTCCTAATGAAAAGAAGGCCTTGTCGGGAGGCCTTCTTTTTTGTGTTGTCCGCAATAGCGGATTAGGTCAAATATTCATGTCTTATCGGGTAAAGCAGATTTGAACGTTATTGGATTTTTGGGTCTTGGAGACTAAAAACAGCCGCTGAGACCCAACTGATCCTGCCAGCAAAACCAGTCCTGTTTATCCTTGGATCGACGCCATATATCTTTCCGCTGCCCTCAGCCCGTCGATGGCGGCGGACATGATGCCTCCAGCATAGCCGGCGCCCTCGCCGACCGGATACAGCCCCCGTACCACGCTCTGGCCGCTCGCCTCATCGCGCAGGATGCGGACCGGCGAAGATGTACGGGACTCGATGCCGGTCAGCAGCGCGTCCGGATGGTCAAAGCCATGGATCTTGTGATCAAAGGCGCGCAGGCCCTCGTCCAAGGCTTCGCTCATATAAGGCGGCAGGATCTCCCAGAGATCCGCCGGGTTGACGCCGCCGGTGAAAGTTGGCTCTACCACGCCGAAACCGGTTGATGCGCGGCGAAGATGAAAATCTTCTACCCGCTGCACCGGAGCGTGATAATTCCTTCCTCCCAGGACAAAGGCTTTCTCTTCCAGGTCTCGCTGGAAGCGCATGCCGGCCAGAACATCATTTTCGCCCAAGGCATAAGAAACATAATCCTCCGGAGTGACCGTGACGATGAGGGCGCTGTTGGCATTAACTCCGTCACGCGCATAGTAACTCATGCCGTTGGTGACCAGGCAGCCTTCCTCTGAGGCGGAGGCCGCTACGACACCGCCCGGGCACATACAGAAACTGTAGATGCCCCGACCGTTGGAAGCCGTATGGGTCACTTTGTAATCAGCCGGTCCCAGTTTGTCCGCGTATTCATGATAGCGCGCTTCATTGATCCAGGCCTGCAGGTGCTCTACACGCACACCCATGGCAAAAGCCTTTGCCTGCATGGGAATGCCTGCTTTTTTCAGCATTTCAAAGGTATCGCGGGCACTGTGGCCGATGCACAGGAACAAGGCTTCCGCCGGCACCAGCGAGCCATCCGCAAGACGAGCTCCTTTTAGCGCGCCATTCTCCATCACCAGTTCCTCCAGCCGGCTTCCAAAGCGCACTTCTCCGCCCAGGCTCAGGATCTCCTCCCGGATATGACGCACCATATCTCGCAGCTTGTCCGTTCCGATGTGGGGCTTCGCCTCGTACAGGATCTCTTCCGGGGCGCCTGCGCGCACCATTTCTTTCAGGATGCGCCGGCCGATCTGGTCTTTATCTTTGATCAGGGTATTAAGCTTGCCATCGGAAAAAGTGCCCGCCCCTCCTTCTCCAAACTGAACGTTGGAGTTGGTATCCAAACGTCCGGTCTGCCAGAAGGTCTGAACTTTCTTGGTGCGCTCTTCCACCGGCTCACCGCGCTCCAGTACGATGGGCTTTAAGCCGGCACGGGCCAGGGTCAAGGCGCAGAACATGCCCGCCGGGCCGAAGCCCACCACGACGGGTCGGTGATGTTCTCCTAAAAGTGCTGAAAGATCCGGCGTGGCAGGCACTGGCTTTTTCTCAATGATATGCACGCCCTGCGGCATTTTGCGCAGCTTCTGACCGCTTTTAAGCTCCACGTCTACCACATAGACATATTGCGGTACATGGCCTCTGCGGGCGTCCAGCGAGCGGCGAATGATCTCAAAGTGTTTCACTTGGTCAGCCGGAACATGTAGAAAACGGGCTATTTTATTGCGGTCTAGTGTTTCCAGGGCCGAAGTTTTGATCTGGTCGATACGAATCATAGGAGTCTCCTGATTATATTTTCTCTATCTTATCTTTTTCCGAATGAATCGTCAAGTCTTCCTGTGAACGCGCTCTATTTGCCGCAGTCAAATAATCAATTGAAATCGCATGAATAGTGTGATATGCTTTTATCAGAAAACTTTTATAAAACGAAAGGAACGACCTATGTACTGCGAACGTTGCGGACAGCCAATACAAGAAAACGAGCCCGTATGCAGATTCTGCGGAGCTCAGAACAATTACTATAAACCACCCACCGATCCAAGAAAAAAGAAGATCGTGCTTTTGCTCGTCATCTTCCTTGGCGTAGTGATCCTGACCATCGGCGCGATCCTGGGCTGGAATGCCCTGTCCAAAAAACAAGATAAAGAAGATCCATCTTCATCCTCAGTCGAAGAAAGCTCTTCCGTACCTCTTGTTCAGGACAGCTCTTCCCAGATCTCTTCCGAACCGGAAAAGGAAGATCCTGAAACTTCGGAGGTAAAACCTGGCGCAGATGAGTCCTCCGCGGCTCCTGAAGAAGAATCTTCCCAGCCCGAAGAATCCGCCTCTTCCATCGGTGAACAAGTGACGGAGACCTCCGACTCCAAGGCTGAGCAGGAATCCGAATCCAGCGCCGCTCAGGAAAGCGAAGAAGAATCTTCATCATACCCTGCCATCGACATGACGGACATCGTCAGCACCACAGAAAGCTCGTATTTAAAGGAATCTGACCTTCATTATCCTGCCTCCAGCACCATCGACGGTGACCCCGCCACCGGCTGGAGCGAAGATGTCTCCGGCTATGGCGAGGGCGAATGGATCGTCCTGTCCTTCGATGGCACCTACATCATAAGCGGTCTTCGGATCGCGACCGGCCTGCAGACGGACTCTGACCGCTACTTCAACAACGCCCGTCCCCGACAGATCCTGCTCACCTTCTCGGACGGTTCCGAGATCACGGCTGACCTGGAGGACCGGATGGGATATCAGAATATCGAGTTTGAACAGCCTGTCGCCTCCAACAATCTGAAAGTCACGATATCCGCTGTGTACAGAGGCTCCAAATATGAGGATACGCTGATCTCAGAGATCGAGTTGTATTGATCATATACCTGCTTATATATCGTATTTCGGCGAAAAGCATGCTATAGAGAATTTATTTGCTATAGCATGCTTTTTTGACGTTGCATGTATGAAAAAAACAGAGGGACTGTTTTCACAGTCCCTCTAATTTTTAGTGGTCATCTCTTATCTGTTGGCCTTCTTGCGAAGCTTGATGTAAAGCAAGCTTGCGAATTCCAGGCCGGCTGCGATCATGATCGCGACCCAGATCCAGATGTTGGTGTGGTCACCGGTCGGCGGTACCACCGGCGGCTCTTCCGGTTTCTCGTATTTATTCTTGAATACTACGCCGGTAGCGCCATCAGCCGGATTCTCAACGACCAGCTTGCCATTTCCATCATCCTTAACAGTCACAGTCACTTCATACTCTTTTTCATCGTATGTCATGTTCTCTTCCTTGGATTCCGGAATGACTTCCTTCAAGGTGAACTTGTAAGTTCCGGCATAGCGCAGTTCGATTTCTTCGAATACGATGTTGCCATCCTTATCGTTCTTGCCCTTGGCCAGTACGTTCTCGCCCTGAGAAGCGGTGAATTCAAACTCGCCGTCTTTCAGGTCACGTCCGGTCAGTTCTTTGTTCGCCTTCAGGACGATCTTGGTCGGCTCGGCTTCGTAGGTGTTGACGAATTTGATCTCGTCAGCGCCGGTTACGGTAGCGGTCATGGTTCCGTCTCCGTTATCCACGACTTCTACTGTTACTTCGAAGCTTGCGGTGTCATAGGTAACGCCACCCAGCTCACCAGCATCTTCTGTTACGTTGATGGTGTAGGTACCCGGCTTCGTGAATTCGATCGGGCTCAGGGTAACTTTGCCTGCCGCGTCATTCTTGCCGGTGGCAACTGCTTTGCCATCCATCGTTGCGGTGAAGCTGAATTCGCCATCATTCAGGTCACGGCCGGTCAGTTCCTTGGTTGCATCCAGAACGATCTCAACCGGTTCCGCTTTATACGTGTTGACGAATACGATGCTGGAAGCATCAGCGCCGTCCTTCTGAATGGTCTTGGCTGCTGCCAGTTTTCCACCTTCATCGGTGACTACGATCTTAACCGTATACGCCGCGGTGTCATAGGTGTAACCACCTGCTCCATCGTTCGTTTCAGTTACGGTGTAGGTATAGGTACCGACCTTGGTGTAGGTGATCTCCGTAAAGGCAGCTGTACCGGATCCTGTAATCTCAGCTGTCTCGTTTACATCCGGGCCAGTCAGAGTGAAGTGGAAGGTAGTCGGGTCTACGCCCTCGTTCATTCCATTCAGTTCCTTAGAGATATCGATCTGCGCACTCACCGGAGTCGGTTCGTACGGGTTCGTGATCAAAGCTTCGCCATCACCATAGGTGACTTCAGCTTTCAGAATACCATCCTTGTCAGGATCCGTAACTACGATAGTCAGGCTCTTCTCTGCCGTATCATAGGTGAATCCAGGAGTGCTGCCTGCGATTTCCTTGATCGTGTAGGTGAAAGTACCAACCTTGTCGAAGGTCAAAGTCTTGAAGTTGACAGGGCCAGCTCCGGCCTTGACTTCTTCTACTAACGTTCCTTCACTATCGATCAGCTGGAATGTGAACTGCTCTTTCGGAGCGCTTCCGGACTTGTCATCCACGACCTTGCGGGCTGTCGGATCAACCTCGGCATCCTTCGGGTCATACGTGTTGATAACAGTCAGTTCCGTCTTGTTCTCACCATAAACGACTGTAGGAACGAGCTTGCCTTCCTGGTCTTCTACAGTGACTACGACCGGATAAGTAGTAGTATCATAGGTATAACCAGCGGCTCCGCCATTCGTTTCGGTAATGGTGTAGTTGTAGGTTCCAACCCTCGAATAAGTAATCGGGTCAAACTCAACAGTTCCCGGTCCCTGAATAGATTTAGTGTCAAGAACAGTGCCTTCTGCATCCTTCAGGGTGAACTCAAAGGTCGTCTCATACGCACTGCCGGAAGTATCATTGACTTCCTTGGTTACGGCCAATGTTGCATCTGTTTCGGCAGCTTTGTAGATGTTGGTGATCGTTACGGATGTCGTTTCTTCACCGTCGATCGTAGTCGAATCTTCCAGGATCGCCGTTTCGAAATTATCATTTACGACAATAGTAACTTTTCGCTCTGTAGTATCATACGTCCAGGCCGATGTCGTTTCTTCCGTGTCTCCTTCGGCCGGAACCTGAGTTTCTTCTGCAACGGTTTCACGAATGATGTATTCGTAGGTGCCAGCAGCGGTAAACTTGATCGCGTCAAAGTCCACAGAACCAGTCAATCCTGTTGCCGGATCGATCGTAATCGTCTTGGTCTGCTCAACCGTACCTTCACCGTTGACCAGTTCGAAGGTGAATTCTTTCTTCGGTGCGCTGCCAGACTGGTCATCAACGACCTTCGTCACAGTCAGTACTACTTCCGTTTCCTCCTCAGTAAACTCATTCACGATGTGGACGTTGGAGGATTCATCCGCCTTCGTAATGTTCGAAACAACAAGCTTGCCGTTCTGGTCATCCGTTACAGTGACTTCTACCGTATAAGTCTTGGAATCATAGGTGAAACCGGCATCTCCGCCAGCGGTTTCGGTTACTTCATACTTGAATACCTTTTCCGTTGCTCCGCCCATATCTTCGAACGTATAAGGAATCTGAACGAAGGAATTTGTTCCTGTACCGCCGCTCGTGGAGACACTGGTGGTCAGTTCAGTCATACCTTCCGGCATCGGAGCGCCATCCACTGGCTTCAATGTAAAGTTGAAGGTTCTGTCAACAACATTGCCGTACGGATCTTCGCCATCAATGTATCCGGAGATCTCCTTGGAAACATTGATCTGGGCCTTTACCGGCTCTGCTGTATAGGTATTGATGATAGTATCATCATTACTATAGGTTACAGAAGTTGCCAGTGATCCATCGTGATTGTCGGTGACGGTTACAGTCGCTTTAATATCCTCGCTCTTCCTTACTCCACCAGGAAGTTCAGAAGTTTCGCGAATGGTGTATTCGTAGGTCTTGCCTGCGTCGGATTCATCATAGCCGATCACACTGAATCTGATCGTACCATTTGTCCCGATCGTCTTCTTCTCGATCTCTGCACCGTCCGGCCCATACAGGGTAAACTCTACAGTTTCTCCACTCTTCCATGCGCGTCCGGTCAGGTTCTTTTTGGCTTCCAAAACGATACTTCCGGTAGCTTTATAGGTGTTGGTGATGAGCTGAGTATTCGGTACATAAGTGACTGTTGGAGTCAGATGTCCTTCTCCGTCATCGTTGACCACTACGGTTGCAGTGATGTTACCGGAACCGGTCCAGCCATCACCGAATCCATCTTCACTAATGGTATAGGTGTAGGTCTTGCCAGAATCAGATTCATCATAGCTGATTGGTCCGAAAGTGGCCTTGCCAGGAGCTGTAAGCGTCGCTCTTGTCGCCTCCGGCATCGGGGCTTCGCCCTCACCCGTTACAGAGATCGTCAGGCTCTTGCCTGCCGGCCACTCAGCGCCAGTGATAGCCTTTGTAACCTCAAGGGTAGCTTCACCAGAAGCTGTATAGGTGTTGGTGATGGTGTCATTGTCCGGAGAATATTCCACTGTGGTACCTAATGTACCATCGCCATTATCGGTAACCGTTACGGTAGCGGTGACATCACCGGAACCAGTCCAGCCATCACCGAATCCATCTTCACTGATAGTGTAGGTGTAGGTCTTGCCTGCATCGGATTCATCATAGGTGATTGCTTCGAAGGTTGCTTTTCCAGCAGCGGTCAGTGTAACAGTCTTTGTCTCAGGCAAAGTGCCGCCTTCACCACTCAGGGTCAGGGTCAGAGTCTTGCCCTCCGGCCATGCTGCGCCAGCAAGAGCCTTGGTGACTTCCAGAACAGCTTCGCCTTCTGCCTCGTAGGTATTGGTGATGATAGCGTCCTCGGGAGAATAGGTCACGTCGGTACCTAATGTACCATCGCCATTATCAGTAACTTCGACTGTTGCGGTAACGGCAGCCGGATCACCGTTCCAGCCATCACCGAAACCATCTTCAATGATGGTGTAGGTGTAGGTCTTGCCTGCATCCGCTTCCGTATAGGCGATCGGACCAAACTCCACACTGCCAGCAGCTGTCAGCGTAGCTGTCGTTGTCTCCGGCATCGGAGCGCCTTCGCTGCCTTCGACCGTCAAGGTCAGAGTCTTGTTTGCCGGCCATGCTGCGCCAGAGATAGCCTTTGTAACTTCAAGAGTAGCTTCTCCTTTAGCCTTATAAGTGTTGGTGAAGGTCGCATTCTCCGGAGAATAGGTAACTTTGGTATCTAATGTACCATCGCCCTTATCGGTAACTGCAACATTAGCCGTAATATCACCGGACCCGGTCCAACCCTTACCGAAGCCATCTTCTGTGATGGTGTAGGTGTAGGTCTTACCTGCATCAGACAGTCCATATGCGATTGGACCAAAGGTCACGCTGCCAGCGGCCGACAGAGTTGCAGTCGTCGTCTCCGGCATCGGAGCGCCATCAGCACCTGTGATCGTCAAGGTCAGGGTCTTGCCTTCCGGCCATGCAGCCCCAACGACTTCCTTATTGACCACGATGCTCGCTTCACCATCCGCGTCATAGATGTTTGTGAAGGACAGGTCGACCTGATCAGTTGTCGGGTTAACAGTCAGATTGCCATTGCCATCATCCTTAACGGTAAAGGTAATAGACTTACCTTCCGCACCGGCTGGGTCATTGGTCACACCGTCAACAGAACCAGACTCTTTAATGAGATAGGTATAAGTTCCAGGAACCGTAAATTCGATCTCGCCGAATTCATAGTAACCTGTCTTGCCTTCCAACTCATAAGTTGCGCTGTTCGTGATGCTGGTATTAGCCGGCATCGGCGCAGTTTTTACAGCATCGGGTTTTGCCGTATTCTCGATCGTGAAGGTAAAGTCTCCGTTATTATACAGATCGTCCTTACCGGTAATGACCTTCTGTACCGGAGGATCTACGCTAACCGGCTTCGGATCATAGGTATTGGTAACGGTAAAGGTAATCGTACCATCTTCAGCAGTCGTCTTTTCCGGACCGGTCTTTGTATATCCAGCCGGAACCGCAGTTTCATCTGCAGAATAAACGATTTCTTTGCCTTCCTTATATTTAGGAAGGTTCTCCCATGTATAGGTCCATTTATTTCCAGCATTCAGAGCAACCGGGTCGCCGGAAGCCGTGCCGCCAGCAGTCAGCTGCACATCAATGGAGGCCGGCTGAATACCGCCGATATTATTGTTATCTTCCCATACCTTAACGACAGTGACACTTGTCACTTCCGGAGTATGGGTATTAGTGATTGTGCCATGGTCTTCTGCCGGGTTGCCAGTAGTGGTATAACCATCGATAGCAGACTCTGCTACAGTATACGTCACTTCCTGACCGTTGTTGTTAAAACGAGGAAGTCCCGTGTAGCTGATGGTATAGGTGTTATCATCATTGTCTGTTACGGTCGGAGTCGCACCTTCAACTGCCGGGCTCAGTGTCAGCTTTTCAGCCAGTTGTTCTGGAGTCAGACGCTTACCGTCCTGGTTGTACGCATCATCCCAGACCTTGGTGATTTCAAGATCAGTGAGCTGGTAATCATTGGTGTAGGTGACGTAGAACGAAGTCTTTGTAGTTTCAATGGTACCAGTCGTGGTCTTTCCGCCGGAGAACGTACTATCCTCTCCTTGCGTAAGTTCCGCTTTTTTGAAGGCAAAGCCATCTGCAAGGTCTCCCTCAACAAACGTATACGTCGTTCCGGACGGCAAGTTGGTGAAACGCAGGTTCCATCCATCCTTCATCTCAACAGAGATGGGGCTGCCACTTGGAGCGTAGTAATAACCATCGGCATTGGGGCCAGTGGCTCCGCTTACAGTAGCGTCAGTTACAGTTGCGCCAGCTTTGGTATCATAGATCGAGAACCATACCCAATAATCAGAGTTGTGCTCCGGATCATCCGTCGGCTCAGTCGCAGGTGCCTTGGAGTTGTTGACCGTCAAGGTGAACGGGAAGGTTGCATCTTCAGGCGCATCCTCACCAGTTACGACCTTGGTCAGGTTCAGGTTGGAACGACGATAGTTCGTCGCAGTCAGACCACCGGCAGCACTATCTACATAATAAGTAGCGCCTTCAATGGTATAGGTAGTAGCGCCAGACGGTGCCGGATGATCGGCATCGACCTTTACCAGCATTGTCAGCGTTCCGTTAACAAGCATCGGACGAACAGTCGGCGCATCCAACTCCCAACGATACTGGGTATCATCCAATTCCGCGAAGGAGAAGTCATGACCTAACGCACCAGGAAGCGCCTGACCATTCTTGATGATACCGACAGAGATATAGGAATTTGTTTCCCAATTATTTGCCGCGCTAAGCGTAGCCGTATGGAATTTCTGATCATCCATCATGACTGTAATCGGCAGGCTATTTACATCCGGACTTGCGCCTTCCCATTCCTTTTTAATCGTCAGGGTCTGTGCATTGGTCCCAACCGGATCCGGGTTGACATAGGAAGCTGTCTGCTGCCCGGCATCATCTCTGGTATCATCATAGCTCAGAGAAGCATTGGTGTTGGTACGCAATGTATAATTCCCACCACCATTATCGACAATGTACTTCTTGATTTCAGAATCCAGAGAGTCATAAGTGATATCGCCATTCTTCAGCTGCGCAATGGTGTCATAGGTATACTGGCTGGGATAGACGTCAAAGGTAACGGTGTAACGGACACCATTCTCCAAGACGCCAACGGAAGCCAGATCCCATTCAACGGTACCATCTACCAGCTCAGCTTTCGGCGCGTCTGCCCATGGCTGCATGGAACCATAAGTACCACCGGAACGATAGTATTTATAGGAAGACTCATCCACTTCCAGAAGTTCCGCAATCTGACCAGAGGTGGTCGTAACCTGGTTCGTCGTACCGTCATCAACTTCGACATTAGCGATACCAGCCATCTCGATCTTGGCAAGGATGTCAGAGATCGCCTGGTTAAGGGCAGCGGTATCAGATGCGTTATAGTAGTTGGTACTGGATTCAGAACCGGCATCATCTGTCAGCTGCTCCATACGGTCAACATTACCGAAAGCGCCGATGGTGAAGAAGTTGCCAGGTGTGACCTTTGTAGCAAGCGTCTGAGCATCGTCAACAGCATGACCATAGCAATACTGCATGGACTGAGGCGAGTAGTTTCGATTATTCGGATTATCGCTTCCAAGTCCATAAACGCCATCAGCACTATAATAAATATTATCGTAGTTGTAATACCTGTTATCTGTGATTCTGGTCGTACCTTGGGTGTCGCGGAACGTCGGGTTGCCATCCGAGACAAAAACTACGAACGTTTGATCGCTATCTCCGAAATTGACGTTGTTTGCTGCTTTAAGAGCAGCCTCCCAGTTAGTACCTCCTTCCGCAGACAGGTTCTGCACCGATCTGCTAAAGGAAGAATAACTGTTTGTAGGAGTGCCACTGACAACGCTGGCGTGTGTTGAAAAATCTATAAGCGCCATCTGAACAGTATTTGGTTCGCTGGTCGTATTGTAGGCAAACAGCGAATTAGCCAAACTGTTGACTGCATTCTTTGCAGCAGACATTCGTGTAGAGGTCATCGATCCTGATGTATCAAAGATAACGATGACATTTACATTGTTTGGCTTTTTCTCTGCGTCACCAACAACGTCCAACGACAATGTGTAGGTACCATTTTGGTTGTCCGTCAGGTTTTTAGAGTGCGCCGGCACGTCTCCCACTGCCGCTTTGGCTTTCTGGAACGGTGATGTGATCTGGATCACGCCAATTACCATCAGCACCACCAGAAGCAGGGAGAGTACGCGCTTTGCCTTACTTGTTTCTCTCTTCCTCGTTTTCATACCTTTTCCCTTCCTTTGTAAAAAGAATTGGATGTGTATAGATCCGTTACAGGCGAATCTATGTTTGGCCATTTGTGACCTCATGTCACGGCCACCTGGCCGAACATTCGTTCACCTTCTGTCTCGTCCCAATGGACAAAGTTAAGACAGTCGATGTCCGGAGCCTATCCACCTGTAAGGCTCCCCATTTATGTTAATTGCTCTTCATGGAGTGTACAAAACACCACCATGAAAGCATAACAATACATCGTTTATGATACACTGAAAAAGCAAGAAAATCAACCTCTATTTTCTATTTTACAATTTAAATGCAATTTAAGTGATTTTTCTTTATTATTTCATCTTTTACATTAATTGTATCTGTTAAATCCAAATTTCATCTATTCTTTTTCCCGATATTCTCCTCTATTGCCAGATTTTTTGCATTAAAAAACCGGCCGGGTCTTGGACCCGGTCGGTTCATTTTTTACAGATAGGTTTTTTTCATCAGACTCCGGTCTTCGGCGCATAAGTCGTATGCAGGATCTGGTGGGCCAGATGAGAATTCGGCTTCTCCAGATACTCTTCATAGATCTTGATGATGGACGGATTCTCGTGGGACTTACGGATGGTCTTGTCGGTATCTTCATCCAGCAGGCCCTGACGACGAGCGAAGATAACTTCTTCATCGCCATGATGGTACGGCTGGCCGCCGCCATCTACGCAGCCACCTGGGCAAGCCATGATCTCGATGGCATGGTAGTTGTTCGGGTTGCCGGCTTTGATCTCTTCCATGATAGCACGTGCGTTCGCCAGGCCGGAGGAGATCGCGATGTTGAGGTCGGTACCTGCGATGTTCAGGTGAGCGACCTTGACACCATAAGCAGCATCACGGACATCGGCGAACTCTACGTTCTCAAGGGTCTCACCGGTGATCCACTCATAAGCGGTACGAAGGGCAGCTTCCATAACACCGCCGGTCTTACCAAAGATAACGCCAGCGCCGGTGGACTCACCCAGCGGATCGTCGAAGTCTTCCTCTTCCATGTCAAACAGATCCAGATTCATCTGCTTGATGAGGGAGGCCAGCTCACGAGTCGTGATGGAGATGTTGGTATCGGGATCACCCTCTACTCCCAGCTCCGGACGGGAAGCTTCATACTTCTTGGCGATACACGGCATGACGGAGACAACGACCAGATCCTTGCGGTCGATGCCCAGCTTCGGTGCCAGATAGTTCTTGGCGATGGCGCCGAACATAGCCTGCGGAGAGCGGGCGGAAGACGGCAGAGCCAGGAATTCCGGATACTGGGTCTCGATAAAGCGTACCCATGCCGGGCAGCAGGAGGTCATCAGCGGCAGCGCGACTTCCTCGCCCTTGAGGAACTTGGTCAGTCTGTCGACCAGCTCAGCAGCTTCTTCCATGATGGTCATGTCGGCCGAGAAGTCGGTATCGTAGACATAGTCAAAACCAAGCTTGCGCAGAGCGGCAACCATCTGACCGGTAACGCTGGTGCCGGGCTCGTAACCGAACTCTTCACCCAGGGCTACACGTACGGACGGAGCGGTGTTGACGACAACGGTCTTGGTCGGGTCATTGATCGCTTCGATGACCTTCCAGGTGTTGTCCTTAGCCTGCAGAGCGCCAACCGGACATACCTGTACGCACTGTCCGCAGAAGGTGCAGACGGTCTCGTTCAGAGGAGTCTCGAAGGAGGTGCCGACATAAGCCGGGAAACCACGGTTGACAGCAGACAGAGCGCCAACGGACTGGACCTGGTTGCAGGCGGTCTCGCAACGACGGCACATGATGCACTTGGTCATGTCGCGAACGATAGCCGGGCTGCTTTCATCTACCGGAACAGTAGACATGGACTTGCCGGTGATGCGGATCTTGCGGATACCCATGGTCTCAGCCAGGGCCTGCAGTTCGCACTCGCCGGATTTCTCACAGGTGAGGCAATCTTTCGGATGGTCGGAAAGCAGCAGCTCCATAACGGTGCGGCGGGCTTCCAGAACCTTCTGGGTGTTGGTGTGGACGACCATGCCCGGGGTAACGGGGGTCGCGCAGGCGGGCGCCAGGTTGCGGCGCTTCTCGACCTCTACTACACATACACGGCAGGAAGCCGGCTTGTTGACCATGCCGATCTTCTCCATGTTCATGTGGCAAAGGGTGGGGATATATACTCCAACGGCTTCCGCAGCATCCAGGATGGTGCTGCCCTGAGGTACCTCGACCTCAATACCGTCGATAATGACATTTACCATATTTTCTGCCATGTTCTTACAGTCGCTCCTTCCTTAATGCCTTACGATCGCGTTGAAGCGGCAGCCTTCCATGCAGGCTCCGCACTTGATGCACTTGGTCTGATCGATCACGTGCGGATTCTTCACAGTACCGGAGATAGCGCCAACCGGGCAACGGCGCGCGCACAGCGTGCAGCCTTTGCAGGCGTCAGCCAGGATCTCGTACTGAAGGAGAGCTTTGCACTTGCCAGCCGGGCAGCGCTTTTCCGCAACATGGGCAATATACTCATCTTCAAAGGTATTCAGGGTAGAAAGGACCGGGTTCGGAGCGGTCTGGCCAAGTCCGCAAAGAGCGGTGTCACGAATGACATTGGCAAGGCGCTTCAGCTCTTCGATGTGACCCATGGTGCCTCTGCCCTCGGTGATGTCCTTCAGAAGCTCGGACAGGCGGGTGGTACCTACGCGGCACGGTGTGCACTTACCGCAGGACTCTTCCTGAGTGAACTCCAGATAGAACTGAGCGATAGAAGGCATGCAGTCGTCTTCATCCATAACGATCATACCGCCGGAACCCATCATGGAACCGCGGGCGACCAGGTTATCGAAGTCGATCGGGGTATCCAGATCTTTCTCGGTCAGACATCCGCCGGAAGGACCACCGGTCTGGACAGCCTTGAACTTCTTGCCGTTCTTGATGCCGCCACCGATCTCATAGATAACTTCACGCAGGGTGGTGCCCATCGGAACTTCGATCAGGCCGACGTTGTTGATCTTACCAGCCAGAGCGAATACCTTGGTGCCGGAGCTCTTCTCGGTACCGATGGAACGGAACCAGTCAGCGCCTTTCAGGAAGATAACAGGAACGTTAGCCCAGGTCTCAACGTTGTTAACGTTGGTCGGCTGATTCCAGAAACCGCTTTCCGCCGGGAACGGAGGTTTGGTGGTAGGCTCACCACGCTGACCTTCCATGGAGTGGATCAGAGCAGTTTCCTCACCGCAAACGAAAGCGCCGGCGCCGAACATCAGCTCGATGTCGAAGCAG
>ONBQ01000003.1 GCA_900316145.1 uncultured Eubacteriales bacterium | reverse complement strand
CCTCTGACTTTCCAGCAAAACAGTTCTCCTTCCGGCGCCGTCCTGATCTTTTCTCTTAGTTCTTGAATTCGCTCTTTCACTCTTCGCCCTCGTGTTTTATAAGCTGTATTCTTAACACTAAAAAACCCGGTACCTTATGGCACCGGGTTTTAGGATCAATCTTCGATCTCTACGACCTGTCTCTTATTGTATGTTCCGCACTTCGGGCAGACGTGATGCGGAAGGATCAAAGCTCCGCACTTGCTGCACTTTGCCAGGTTCGGCGCAGTGAGCTTGTAGTTCGCCTGTCTCTTATTTCTTCTGGCGCGAGACGTTCTGTTTTTCGGTCCGATAGCTCCCATTCGTAAACACCTCCTAATCCAAAGTATGTCTATTGTAGCAGACTTTTTAATGCATCCCAGCGGGGATCCGTGTCCTCCTGCGAACAATCACAGGGGCCTTCGTTCAGGTCTTTGCCGCAGTGCGGGCATAAGCCCTTGCAATCCTCCCGGCACAGTACCTTCATGGGTATGGCCAGGCTGATCTCACTGTAGATCAGATCTGACAGATCGATGACTTCATCGAAGTAGACTTCGACATCTTCATCACCGGATTCGTTTTCCTGCCTGTCTGCAATATATCGCTGTACCATGTCACTATGCAAGGGAAGATCGGTAGGCCGTGTGCACCGGCCGCAAGCCATGCGTACATCGAAGTCCAAAGTTCCTTTAAACTCGATGATCCAGCCGCCGACATGCCGAAGCTCCCCCTCCACCCTTACCGGTGTCAGGAATTCAACCAGCTCGCCATTATACTTGCGGGGCTCAAGTTCCAGGGATTCCTTTACAGGAATAACAAGACTTGGATCTTTGATCAGGCTTTTAACCGGATACGTTAGCATAGGTCTCTCCTTAACATATCTGAACATGCCTTACTATTATACATATCAGAGGATCGTTTGTCAATAATATTTTTATTTCACCAACTCCGCGGTATCGAAGAGATACCGCTCATTAACTTAGGACTTACTTTACAAGAGATGCGGTATCTCTTGCGATCATCATCTCTTCGTCCGTCGGGACCAGAAGGGCCGCGACCTTGGAATCCTCGGTCGTGAAGACGACTTCTTTGCCGCGAACGTTGTTCTTCTCGTCATCGACCTTCAGTCCAAGGTAGCCGAGGTATTCGCAGATCTCCTTGCGGATCTTGGCGTTGTTCTCACCCAGACCGGCAGTGAAGGCGATGGCATCGATGCCGTTCATAGCGGCAGCGTAAGCGCCGATGTACTTAACGACACGGTATACGAAAGCATCGTTGGCGCGCTTGGCAGCGGGATCGCCGGCGGCGTAAGCATCCTCGATCTCACGGAAGTCAGAGGAGATGCCGGATACGCCCAGGATACCGGACTTCTTGTTGAGGACATTCATCATGCCGTCGATGTCCAGACCTTCTTTGTTCATGATGAACTGCAGGATGGCAGGATCCAGGTCACCGGAACGGGTGCCCATGATCAGGCCTTCCAGCGGGGTCAGACCCATGGAGGTGTCAACGGATTCGCCATTCTTGACCGCGCACACGGAGGCGCCGTTGCCCAAGTGGCAGACAACGATCTTAAGATCTTCGATCGGCTTGCCCAGGATAGCAGCTACACGACCGGAAACGTAGCGATGGCTGGTTCCGTGGAAGCCGTAGCGGCGGACCTTGTACTTCTCATAGTACTCATGAGGAATACCATAGGTGTAGGCCTTCTCCGGCATGGTCTGATGGAAAGCGGTATCGAATACACCGACCATGGGGGTGCCGGGCATCAGTTCCTGGCAGGCGCGGATGCCGATCAGGTTGGCCGGGTTGTGCAACGGAGCCAGATCAGAGCACTCCTCGATAGCTGCGATAACTTCGTCGTTGATGACGACAGAGCTGGCGAATTTCTCTCCGCCATGAACGATGCGGTGACCAACAGCGTCGATCTCTTTCATATCGGTGATGACGCCGTGTTCCGGATCGGTAAGGGCATCGATGACCATGGAAACAGCCTTGTTATGATCCGGAATGCTCTCTTCCTTCACGACCGCTTCCTTGCCGGCGGGCGTGTGCTTTAAGCGTCCGTCGATACCGATACGCTCGACCAGGCCCTTAGCCAGAACGGCTTCGGTCTCTGTGTCGATGAACTGATATTTCAAAGAAGAACTGCCACAGTTGATAACTAAGATTTTCATGGTTTTATTTCTCCCCTCTTATTTGCCCTGAGCCTGTACGGCGGTGATGGCGATAACGCCTACGATATCCTCCCAGCTGCAGCCACGGGACAGATCGTTGATCGGAGCCGCGATACCCTGGGTGATAGGTCCGTACGCCTCTGCCTTGGCCAGACGCTGCGCCAGCTTGTAACCGATGTTGCCGGCATCCAGATCCGGGAAGACCAGAACGTTGGCATGACCTGCTACAGAGCTGCCCGGAGCCTTGGACTCACCAACGGACGGAACGATAGCGGCATCCAGCTGCAGTTCGCCATCCAGCTTGATGTTCGGGAACTGCTCCTTGGCAATGTTGACAGCCTCGATGACCTTGTCAACATCAGCATGATGGGCGGAACCCTTGGTGGAATGGGACAGGAACGCGACAATGGCTTCTTTCTCGACCAGCAGTTCGAAGGAAGCGGCGGAAGAAGCGCTGATGGCTGCCAGCTCTTCCGGATTCGGATTCTGGACCAGACCGGAATCAGCAAAGATGAAGACGCCGTCCGCGCCATATTCGCAATCCGGAACGCAGATCACGAAGAAAGCAGATACCAGCTTGGTGCCCGGCGCAGTCTTGATAATCTGCAGAGAGGGCTTCAAGGTGTTGGCGGTAGAATGGCAGGCGCCAGAAACAACGCCGTCCGCGTCGCCGCACTTGACCATCATGCAGGCGTAGTACATATACTCGTTGTACAGCAGATCTTCTGCCTGCTCGCGGGTCATGCCCTTGGCTTTACGAAGCTCGACCAGCTTCTCGATGTATTCTTCGGTCTTCGGATTGGTCTTCGGATCGACGATCTTAGCGCCGGAAATATCCAGGCCTTCGCTATTCTTGGCAACTTCTTCCGGGCTGCCGATGATGATGAGGTCGGCAATGCCTTCCTTAAGGGCGCATTCCGCGGCCTGGAAGGTACGGCGATCCATGGACTCCGGCAGTACGATGGTCTTCTTATTCTCTTTTGCGCGCTCTTTCACGCGATCCAGAAATAAACTCATGGCTTATATCTCCTTTTTTTATAAAAAAATGATAGGCTTAACCTTATTTATTATACCGAGTACAAGAAGAAAAATCAACCCGTATTTCAAGTATTTCCCTTGTAAGTTACTGTTCAGAGCTGCGCCATAAAGCAAATATGTTGCAAGCTTGCTTGCATAAATGTTTTGCCCGAGTGCATGCGCGTTGCTGGACAGTAACGCCTGTATAAAAGCGAAAAGCCTCCTTTTCAGGAGGTTTTTTCGTTTATCGGTTATCGATCTTTTCCGGGAACATATCATGATGGCTTAAGCGGTCCCAAGCGACCTGCTCCCAGGGGGTTCCTTTCTTTCCGTAGTTGCAGTACGGGTCGATGGACAGTCCTCCGCGCGGCAGGAATTTGCCCCATACCTCGATGTACTTCGGATCCATCAGGCGGATCAGATCTTTCATAATGACGTTGACTACATCCTCATGGAAATCCCCATGGTTGCGGAAGGAAAACAGGTAGAGTTTCAGTGATTTGCTCTCTACCAGGCGCTCATCCGGCACATAAGAGATATAGATCGTTGCGAAGTCCGGCTGACCGGTGATCGGGCACAGGCTCGTAAATTCGGGACAATTGAATTTTACGAAATAGTCATTGTCCGGATGCTTGTTGGAAAAAGACTCCAGTACAGACGGATCATACTCCATGCTGTATTTTGTGACATGACTGCCCAGCTTGGTCAGATTCTCATTTTCTCTCATGATCAATCTCCTACTATCTTATATTTGACGCCATAATCAAACGTATCGACGCCTTCTTTTTTCTTCAGCCAGCGTACGATCGCGTAGGTAAGCGGCGTGAAGATGACTTCATAACAAACCTTGAACAAGTACTGGTACACGATCATCATGAGTACCGTCTGGTTATCCATCGTGCCCCAGAAGGAGATCATGATGAAGATGACCGAGTCGAACCCTTCCCCCACCAGAGTGGACAGGATGGTGCGGACCCACAGGCGCTTTCCCTTGCTTGCCACCTTCAGTTTGGACAGGATCATGGAGTTGGAGAATTCACCGAACAGGTAGCCGATGAAGGAAGCGGCCGCTACTCTGGGCGTCGTGCCCAGCACGGTGGCAAAAGCATCCTGATTCTCCCAGAACCCAGGATGCGGCAGGGCGATGGTGATCAGATAGATCAAGACCGCGAAGAAGCTGCATCCAAAGCCCAGCCAGATGATGATCCTGGCCTTTTTAAAGCCATAGACCTCTGTAAAGATATCACCGAAGATGTAAGTGATGGGAAACAGGATCACAGCGGCCGGCAAGGTGATGCTTCCTGCCACGGCCCACATCTTTCCGGCGATGAGGTTGGACAGAAGCAGGCACGTAACATAGACGACCGCGATGATCAGGAACAATTGCGAAACTGTTTTCTTTTCTTTCATGACTTGTCTCCTTTGTGTATAAGAAAAAGTGTATAGTTTCGCAAAACCTGAGAACTATACACTTAAAGTACACATAGGTAGATCAAGAGTCCCGGTTTTGCTTAACGACAGGAAGGTACAAATGAACTGTCGGCTTTTCACAAAGCGAAAGATATTATACGGGAATCTCTCTCAAAAGTCAATCTTTTTATTCTGGGGAATACATTTGTCTGAACCATAAAGCCGCGCCGACCAGGTTGGCATCGCTGCCAAAACCGGCCCGCTCTACTTTGGGTTTCGGCAGGCGGACGACCTCCATGAACGGAGCTTCATAGACTTCGTCCAAAGCCTGACGGATCGCCTGGATCAGAACATCCTGTGCTGTGATACCGCCGCCGATGGCGAATGCTTCGACCTCCAGTACGCATTGCAAGCTCATCAGGAACCTGGCAATGTTCCCGGCATAGTCTTTCAGTACGGCCTCTGCGACCGGGTCCCCGGCATGCAGCCGCTCAAAGAATTCGCGTCCGGTAAAGGGTTGGCCATCCAGCAGATAACGGCCCAGCTGCATATCTGCCACCTCCGTCTTTCCTATACGGGTCAGATATTCCCGCATCAGGTAGTGGCTGGCTATGGAAGAAATAGCAGCGTTTTCAAGCGAGATCGGTTTAGTCAGATCTGTAGGGCACATGGACAGTATGCCCGAGAAGCCCATCTTACCGGTATGCAGATGCCCGTCCAGGACAAACGATCCGGCAATGCCCGTTCCCAGCACCAGCATGGCAGCATTCTCATATCCCTTCAGACACCCGAATCTCCATTCGGCCAGCATAGCTGCGTTGCCGTCATTCTCCACCGCAACCGGGACCTTCAGCTCTGCTTCGAGTGTCTCCTTCATAGGAAGACCTCCATTGAACTGATAAGAACCCGGACTGTGGATCACACCCTTCTCATGATCCAGTTCTCCGCAGTAGCTGATGGCGACACCCGTCACCGTATACTTTGCCTGCAGTTTCCTGACAAGATCATAGATAGCCTGCAAAAACGTTTTCTGATCTTGGAAAGTGTTGGTGATCTGCCCTTTCTCTCCGATCGACTGATCCGGCTTCGTCAACAGGAGACTGTCATCCAGCACACAGTATTTGATGGAGGAACCTCCAAAATCCAGGCAAACTAACATGTTCGGTCCTTTCTTAATCCAAGTCCTCGCCGTTGGAGCGATAGACCTTCTGAATGTAGTAGAAGCTGTCCTTCTTCATCCGCTTCTGGGTCCCCTGCCCTTTATCATCCATGTCCACGTAGATCATGCCATAACGTTTCTCGATCTGTCCGGTCGTGAAGCTGACCAGGTCCAGGAAGCCCCAAACCGTATATCCTCTAAGATCAACACCCTCTTCGACCGCTTCTTTCATGGCCTTGATATGCTGTCTGTGATAATCGATGCGGTATTCATCATGGATCTTCCCGTCCTCCGCGATGACATCGCACGCGCCAAGTCCATTCTCTACATTGAACAGAGGCACATTGTACCGGTCATTGATCACATGCATGAAGTATTTGAAGCCGATCGGATCGATCTGCCAGCCCCAGGCGGAAGCGCCGATATACGGATTCTTTACGCCGCGGCTTAAGTTTCCGGTCGATTCCGCAAAGCCTTTATCCGAATGTGTAGTCACGCAGTTTGACGAATAATAGGAAAAGGCCAGGAAATCCGACTTTCCTGCCATCAGGTCTTTCCGATCTTCCTCCGGGATATCCAGCCTGACGCCAAGTTTCTTCCATAAACGTTTCGCAAACGACGGATAGGCACCTCTGAGCATCGTATCCGCGCAATAGCAGAACTGTTCCTGGAACATCGCGTAAGAGGCCATTACATCTTTCGGATCCGGCGTCAGCGGATAGATACAGCAGCCTGCGATCATGCATCCTACTTTCATGTCCGGATCGATCTCATGAGCGATCTTAACGCTTTTTGCCGCCGCGACCATTTGATTGTGGACTTCCTGAAGTCTGGCCTGAGCTTCTGACTCCATGCCCGGCATGTTGACCCACATGTACAGTACATTGACCTCGTTAAAAGTCAGCCATTTATTGACCAGCCCTTTGTATTCGGTAAAACAGGTCGTGGCAAAAGCTACGAACTCATCGATCATCTTTCTGTTGGTCCACCCGCCGTATTTCTGGTCAAAATAGACCGGCTCATCATACTTGTACAGCGTGATCACAGGCTCGATATGATATTTTCGAAGCTCCTGAAAGACGTTGCGGTAGAACTCTACGCCTTCCCGATTGACTCCTCCTTCGATTCCGTGAGGATAGATTCTGGCCCAGGAAACGGTCGTATTGAAAGAGGTCATGCCCATTTCGGCAAACAGAGCAATGTCCTCTTTATAGGTATGATAGAAATCGACCGCCTCATGGTTGATATAATGAACATCATCAAACAATTCATAGCTCGCGCCTTCCGGCAGATGTTCGAACTGGCGCAGCTTTCCCCGGGTGCCGTCGGCTTTACGATAGTGGATCCACCGCATATCTTTCGTAGAACCGGCATCTCCGTAGTCGATCTGGACCGGACTTTTGCCGCCTTCATTCCAGGCTCCTTCGGCCTGAGCCGCGCTGATCGAACCACCCCATAAAAAATCTTTTGGAAAACTCATATTCCAAAACCTCCTGCTGTATGTCTGATAAAATGGTATCATATCCCGCTTTTTTCTGTCAATGAAGGGACCGAAATGTTTCTCTCCGATGCGCAACATGTTGCTTCGTCAACGCAGGCTTGCAAATATCGCTTTCTGCCACTATAATACAGATAAGAAATAAGCCTAAGGAGAAAGAATCATGGCGAAAGATGAGATCTATACCATTCCCGTAAATGATGGTTTTCAGCAAGATTGTGAATGCGCCTTCTGCGCGATGCAGCAGAAGCTGGAAAATGATATGCTGGATTTTGTCCTCTCCCCCTCTTACATGGAAGAGGATGTACGGGGCGAGACCAATGAAAAAGGGTTCTGCCGCACCCACATGGAGCAGCTGTATCGTCGCGATAACGCTTTAGGTGTTGCTCTCATCATGCAAAGCCAGTTCGATCATCAGAGGAAAAAAGTGCTGGATCTGGCAAGAGGCGCAGGTTCTGTCAAGAAAACCGGTCTCTTTGGCAAAAAGCAGACGGCGGAAGATCCAGTCGAAGACTATATCCGCAATCAGCCCCATACCTGCTATATCTGCGACCGGACCGACACAACATTAGATCGCTATTTCGGCGCTTTCTTTATTCTCTGGAAGAAGGATGCCTCTTTCCGTGAAAAGGTCCTCTCCTGCAAGGGCTTCTGCATGATCCACTTTCTGAAGCTGATCCAGGCTTCCTCCAAGCATCTGAACGCGAAAGAAGCCGCTGATTTTCAGGCGGCCATCCTGAAGATCCAGGAGGACAACGACGCGCGCATCGCTGAGGACATCAATTGGTTCACTTTGAAATTCGATTACCGCTATCAGAAAGAACCTTGGAAAAACAGCAAGGATGCCGTACCCCGTACCATCCAGAAGATCAACTCTCAGATCGTAACAAAATAAAAGACAATGAGCTGTGAAAAGAATGAACCAAGAGTTTTTACTTAAGCTCCGATTTATTTCACGGCTCCTTTTGCTTCTTCAGGGATGGGGCCTCCTTTTATGCTAGAACCGTTTCGTGAATGACGAAAACCTGAAATAAGCCCTTAGTGAAAGAAGGCCAACTGGCTTAGCCTGAGGCCTTCTTTTGTGTTAGAATCGTTTTTGCAATGAACAGCGGACCTGACATTTCAGATATCATCCCGTCTGCCTTCGGTTCATAGATCGGATGGACCATGAAATAGCGATTATCATGTTATTTCACAGTCCTTTATTTGGTCATAGATCGAATATACCGCCTTCCAACGCGCTTCTCGCCGCCAGAATGTATTTGCTCGTATCCAGCGGGTCTACGCTGAAACGGGGTCTGGCCGCCATAAAGCCTTCCGGAGCGTCCTGATAGCCGGACAGACGTACCGTCATATCTCCACGTCCTCCGGTCAGGATCTTCAGCTGCTCACTGTAGTCCATGCTGGTAGCGGCCGGGATCCGGGCCAAAAGCACGGTCCGGTTCTTTTCTGTGTGGGAGTCGGTCACTTCGCCGCGCATGGCAGCCACATCGCTCATCACCCGTCCCACCGCCTCTTCCGGCAAATAGAACGTGACATCCAGCACCGGCTCCAGCAGACGGCTTCCTCCTTTTTCCAGGCCATCCTGGATTCCCCACGGCGTAGCGACGATAAAGTCCAGCGGATGGGTGTGGATGTGATGGTAACCTCCATCGACCAAGGTGATCTTGACATCGGTCACCTCCCAGCCCAGCCGTCCCTGGCGCAGGGCGATGGGCAAGGCCTGCTCTACCTGGTGCTGATAACGCTCGGGGATCTCCCGGAAACCGACTTCGGAACGATACCTGATGCCGCTTCCCCGCTCGCCCGGTTCGATCAAAAAATGCAGGATCGCCCAGCAAGGCTTCGGCATGGTGTAAACAGCAACGCCGGTCGCCGGCGTGGCAATGGTCTCTTTATAGATCACAGTCGGCTTTTCAAAATGGGCTTTCAGCCCGAACCGGCTTTCCAGTACCTCCTGCAGCACTTCCTGGTGGATATGTCCCATGACCTGCAAGTGGATCTCGCCCGTCTGACGGACGTATTTCATCTGAAGGAGCGGATCTTCTAAGCTGAGGATCTGACAGGCTTTCCGCAGCTCCTCGCGGGCTTCCGGATCCTCCGGAACAGCCTGTACGCTCATCAAGGGTTCCCCCATCGACCCCAGATCGATATGTCTGGGCAGAAGGTCTGCACGTCCGATCGGTTCTCCGACCCGGATGTCCGGGATCCCGAACAGCATGCCGATCTCCCCAGACTGAAGCCTCCCTGTATCGTGGCCGCCAGCGTCCCGGATCTGGCTGATCTTGTGTTCCCCGCGCAGAACCTGGCGGTTCTCCAAAGACCCGCTGAACATCCGCACCCAGGCGCCAAGTCCCAGCCTTGGATCCTGTTCTACCGCAAAGACGATGCCGCACGATTCATCTTCTTTGGTCACCGCTTCCGGCAGATAGCCGATGATCGCGTCCAGGACGGCTTCTGTGCCCTCACCTTTCAGAGCTGAGCCTTTTAACACAGGATAGGTCCTGCCTTCCCTGCACAGTCTTTGAAAGCACTGCCGGATCTTGTCCTTGGGGACCTCTTCCCCTTCCAGCCAGCGTTCCATCAGTTCATCATCCTGCCCCAGCACGGTTTCCATCAGCTGCTCGGTATCTTCCGGACTGACAGCCTGATCTGTCAGCTGCTCACGGATCTCATCCATGGTCCGCTGTATGTCAGCCCCTTCCCGATCGATCTTATTCAAGAACAGGATCATAGGAATGTTCTGTCGTTGGAAGGTATGGAACAGAAGTTCCGTTTGCGGTTCCACTCCTTCTGCCGCACTGATGACGAGGATCGCACCATCCAAAGCCCAGGTGGAGCGCTCGATCTCCGACATAAAATCCACATGGCCCGGTGTATCGATCAGGTGGATCCTGACATCCTTCCATTCCAGTTCCACACAGGTCGCTTTGACAGAGATCCCGCGGCGGCGTTCTACCGGCAGGCGGTCCGTATGCGCGGTTCCTTTATCCACACTTCCCGCTGTTCGGATCGCGCCGCTGATCTTCAGCAGCTGTTCGCTCAGGGTCGTCTTTCCGGCATCCACATGGGCAAAGATACCAATATTTCGAATCGATTTCATACTGCTCCTAAACACAAGGTGCCTGAATGAACAGGCACCTTATCTTTTTAGTGAATCACTTAATACCCTTTATGCAGCAGCCAGTCCGCCGCGATCATGGGCCAGAGGGCGGTATGCGGCTCATCCGGGGTTTCCTCCAGGCCGTTGTACATGCCGCCGCCGTGCGGGCCATCCTCAAATGTATGGATCTCATACGGTACACCATGAACAGCCAGCTCCATGCAGAAATTCAAAGCGATACGCGGGTCATCCCCGTGGGTCTGGAACACGAACATCGGCGGGCAGTCTACCCGGATATTGCGCGCGTTGTCCAAAGCGTTGGCCTGCTGGATCTGCTCTCTGCTCAATCCGCCGGGGCCGGCCGGGATCCCACTGGTCGCGGAGAAAGCTCCGTACAGGATGAGGGCAGCATCCGGTCGGGATGAAACAAGGCCGGTATCCGGATCCCCATAATCGAACTTGGTCGCGACATAGCCGCTCAGCATACCGCCGGCTGAAAAACCGCCGATCGCGATATGATCTTCCGCGATCCCAAGCGCTTTCGCGTTCTTTCTCAGATAGCGGACCGCTTCCAGACCATCATCCCCTGCCATGCGGTTGACATTGGGATCGATGTTCAATCCTTCTCCTTGGCCGACATGGTAATCCAGGATCGCCACGCCAATGCCCTTTTCATAGAAGTATTCGGCCACAGGCAGCGCCTCATTCCAGGACTTGAACCGAAATCCTCCGCCGGCACATACTATGAAGATGCCCCTTCCGGATTCTTTCGCGGGTTTGATGGCAAGCTTTGCGGTAAACCCGGCCTCTTCTCTCAGATCGACCACCGTATAGCCTTGCGGCTCCAGCTGACCCATCATTTCCGCCCACTTTTCCTCGCGGGCTGTGACCAATTGCCGAAACATGTCCGGGCTGAACTCCGGCATCTTTCCATCTTCTACAGCCATGACAGATACCTCCTTATCATTTAGATCCTGAATATGGATCACATTTCCTCATTCTGTTTTTCCGGGCCATTATATTCCAGGCAAAGCATGGTCATATCGTCGAACTGCTCCGCATTCTTTACGAATCCGTCGACGGCTTTCCGCATGCCCTTTAATATGGTTTCCGGAGCCGCTTCCGGTTCCTGATTCAAAGCCTCGATCATGCGGTCCGTGCCGAACATCCAGCCTTCCGCGTCCGTGGCCTCCGCAACACCGTCCGTATAAACAAAGATCTTGTCTCCCGGTTCCAGCTGCAGTTCATACTCCCTGTACTTCATGCCTTCCATCGCGCCAATGACGAGGCCGTGACGGTCCTTAAACAGCGTGAACTGTCCATCTTTCATTAAGGCCGGGAATTCATGACCGGCATTCGCGCACTTCATTTTTCCGGTACTGATCTCCAGGATCCCGATCCACACGGTAATGAACATATCGTACGGGTTATTCGAACAGACCGCTTCATTCGTCTTGGTCAGGATCTCACCGGCCGAACGCCCCAGCATCGCGCAGCTTTGCACGATGATCTTGGAGGCCATCATGAACAGCGCCGCCGGTACGCCTTTGCCGCTTACATCCGCGATGACAAGAGCCAGATGGTCCTCATCGATCAGATAATAGTCATAGAAGTCGCCGCCCACTTCCTTGGCTGGATCCATGGACGCATAGATCTCAAATTCTTTATGATCCGGGAAGGGAGGAAATACATGGGGCAGCATGCCCACCTGGATCTGATAGGCCGTGCTCAACTCAGAATTGAGCCGCTGCTTCTCCGCTTCTTCCTTGTGGCGGGCTTCCAGCTGATGGACAGTCTGCCGGACATAGGCGCGCACCGCGAGGAATGCCAGGCCCAGGAAAAGGATACCGACCAGAACATAGAACCAGACCTGCTCAAACAAAGTCTTCTCCTTCATGATCCGGACCACGACCTTGCTTTCTGACACACGCCCGCTGTTATCCAGCAGTTCCATGACGAAGTCATACTCTCCCCCCGCGAGGTTCGTATAATCCAGCGGTCCTATCTCATTTCTGGGAAGGGACATCGTCTCTGTATCCAGACCTTCCAGACGGAAGGATACCTGGGGGTTGACCAGCGAATAATTGAAGACGAATGGGAATATCGTAAGCTTCCGCATTTTGGAAGGGATCTCAAAATCACCGTTTTCATCCGGATAGATCATGGTTCCATCCACTTCGACATACGGCACGCCCAGCTTCAGGTCATTCAGATCATCGACTGTTTCCTCGATATTGACTTTCACGACTCTGGAAGAACCGGCTATGTACAGATCTCCATCGCTGGTCAGTTCGCTGTAGGAATTGGCCGTTGCGATATCCGGCAGCCCATCCGCCATACCATAGTGGGTCGGATTCATTTCCTGATTGTCGATCAGATCCTGCACCGGCAGCAGATACACGCCATTAGAACTCAGGATCCATGCCTCTCCCTTACTGTTCTCATAGATATCAAAATTGTTGGTATAAGGGAAGTGGGAAATAGTGACCACCTTATAGTCATCCGTGGTGAGGTAAGCGATGGAGGTGCCGGTAATGACCCAGTATACATCCGCCGAGCGGCTTTTTTTGATGCGCATGACCGTATCGGATGTCAGACCGTCTTCCGTTCCGATATGGCGGGTCCCGGAATCGCCCACGATATAGATGCCGCCGCCATCCGTTCCCATCAGAACGTCTCTGTTTTCGCCCTCTGCCACGGTCAGGATCTCTGTATTGGCGATGCCATCATCCTCACTGTATACTCTTGTGATCTCATTGCCCTGGATCTCGACTACGCCTCCTGTATGAGCGACCAGGATCGAACCGTCTTCTCTTTCACTGATGGCCCGGATATGATCGGACAGCAATCCGGCTGAGATCGGAAACATGGTAAGCACGCCCTGGTCATATCGAAGCAGTCCGTAATCGCGCCAAGTCGAGATCCACATACATCCGTGACTGTCCCGTATGATGGAACGGATCCGGATATCCTGCAGCATGCGGATCATATCATTATAACCAAGTGCTTTGCCACTGGACGTCACCGCTTTGCTTACAGGGATGGAATATACGATCCCGTTCCGGTCAACGACTTTTAATCCCGAATCCGTACCGATATACAGACGTCCATTGTACATGCAGGTGGAATTGACAACATCTTCCGGCAGATCATACTGGGCGGAAACATCAATGAAGCGGTTCGGTACGATCTTCATGACACCCTGTCTGGAAGAGACGAACCACAGGTTGCCTTCATAGTCAGCCATCACGCCGCAGGAACGGTTCATCGGGATCCCTTCCAGTTCATGGAAACCGTCCTGATCGATCGCGCCGATGCCGGTACGGGTACATACCCAGATCTTGCCATCGATATACTCAAACTTCTGAACGGTAGACAAGGGGTCTATATTGATCATTTCGATGACTTCGAACCCGTCACTTTCGATCTTGCCTCGATAGACTTTGGAATCCTCTGCCTCTACATAGACTGCGCCGGCCATCTCCGGATCCGGAAAGACACAACTGATGTTCTTTAGCCAGTTGTCTTCCACGCTCAGATAGGTGACCACTTTTCCATCTTTCAAGGTGACCAAATCCCCGGTATTGGTCAGTCCGTAGATCAGGCCATCATTACCGATCCTCAATTCATACAGGAAGGCGGTCTCGATCCGGGGATCTTCGATCATAGACAGTTCCATATTCTTCCCGATGATCCCTATTCCCTGGCTTGTCGCGACATAGATGAGGCCGTTTTCATCTTCCAGCAAAGCCTGGATCGCGCCGGAACGCAGGCCTTCCTCCTTGCCCCACATCCGGATCTCGCCCTTCTCCATCAAAGCAACGCCTCGGTCATTCGTACCGACCCAAAGGCGGTCCTTCTTGTCAACGAACAGGCACTTGACGCTGGCGATCCCGGTAGACGCACTTTGCCTCTCGAAATCCTGTCCATCATAGCGGATCAGGCCGCTATAACTGCCGATCCAGATAAACCCCTCACTCGTCTGCGCGATGGCATTGGCTTCAGAGGTCGGCAGACCGCTGGTATTGTCATACAGTACGGTCGTAAAGTTCTTTTTAGCATCGAACGGGTCAACGATCTCTGTTTCAGTCGTCTCGCCCCCGCTGGAATTCAGCGTGAAAGCTTCTTCCCCCGTTTCTTCTGCCGCATAGCTGTTCCATGATGGCAAAGACATGACAAAAAGCCCCAGTCCCAGACTGAGACCAAGGATCTTTTTCTTCCATTTTTTCAAACGTCCCCGTTTCTTAGCCATCGCCATACTCCTTTTCACGAAGCTTTACTCCAATTCTCCGGTTTTAACATTCAGGATCTTCTGTGTAAGATCTCCTTCCGGTGTGCGGAAAAAGATCAAGCCGTCTGTCTCTTTCATGGCACGGATCCCGACCGGCTGCATCTCTTCCGGCGAGTAACCCGGCTGCAGGATCTCTTCCGTACCGCCGTATTTCCGGCCGAGGTGGATCCCGTCATTCCAGGTGGACAAGGTGATCGCGTTGTCCGGTCCGAACAGATAGACCTTCATTTCCAGAGCACTGTTCTGCTGTTCGTTCTCCATCCGCTTTCGGATCCACTCTTCATTCTCATCCGAAGCCGGGCCGATCTGCAGCATTTCATCCGGCTCATTGACGACGAAGTCTTCTTCCAGTGCCTTTCCCAGATCCTTATAATTGGAGAGGAATACTTCTCCCACATCCGGATCCAGATAGATATAACTGTAGCAATAGGTGTGCACCGCGCGGTTGCGGTATTCCTGCACCGTCCAGCATCCATCATTATAGTAAAAATGCTGCTGGACATCCTCCTCGGGATCGATCATGCGCATTTCCGCCGGTACGCCGCACAAAGCGCGGTCCAGGAACCGGTCCACGACCTCCTGCCCTTTTACCGTATCTCCCAGAATGACCAGTCCGTTATCCAGACTCGGCTCCAGATCATAAAGCTGCTCTACGAACTGCATATATTCCACGCGCTTCGCGTTTTTTGTGATATCAAACTCCGCGCAGGCGATATGATCTGACGGAGTCTGAAGGGTATCGTTCTCATCTCCTAAGCGATAAGCGATCGACACCCGATAATGGCCTTCCGGAAAGGAAAAATCATAGATATCCTTGGCGACCCGTCCGCTTTTTCTGGATCCAGACAGGATCAAAGTCTGCTCCGCCGTAAAAGTCACATTGTTTTTCAACGGAACCATATACCATGTATTCCCCTGCTGATACTCCAGACAAGCTATCTCGGGAATCAGGGTCTTGTCATTTTCATTCTCCAGGATCCAGTAGATCTGATCATCCTCCCGCGTATAGTCCTCATAATCCATGGTCAAAAAGACCTGAGGGTCTTCCTGCAGGCCGGTATGATCAGCCGGGGTAAGGTTCGCGACATCCACAGCGTCCTCTTTTTTGCAGGAGACCAGGAGGATCAGACATACTATCACGATCCACAACTTTTTCATTCTATGCGCTGCTCTTTTCTCTCTGTGATTCTCATTTGAAATACATATAAAAATTACACTTGATCATGCCGTTGTAAAGCTTGCGTTTTTTATCCGCCTTGCGGCCAAAGATCTTTTCGAAATGTTCATCCGGCGTGATGGCATAATAGGTCTGCCCCTTGGCCGGCTGAAAAACATGGCCCATGGTCTTATACAAAGCTTCCGCTTCCTTGACCTCCAGCAGGCGCTCGCCATAGGGCGGGTTGCAGATCGTGATCTGCTTATCCTGATCCGGGCGGAAATCTTTGATATCCCGCCTGGCTACGGTGATCCGGCTTGCGACACGGGCCTTTTTCGCATTTTCCCGGGTCAGCTCCAGGGCATTCTCGTCGATATCATAGGCCATAGCCCGAAACGGAGCGTCTTTTTTGATGGAATCCTTGGCCTCTTCCCGAAGCTTCTTAAAGGTATCCTTCGGCATGATGCTCCATTCTTCGCAGGCGAAGCGCCGCAAAAGCCCGGGGGCCACATTCAGCGCTTTTAAAGCCGCTTCAATGGCAATGGTCCCGGATCCGCAGAAAGGATCCACCACAAACGAATCGGCATGGACACGAGCCAGATTGACCATTCCGTAAGCCAGCGTTTCCCGGATCGGGGCCGCGTTCGCGTTGCGCCTGTACCCTCGTTTATGAAGGCCCGGACCGGAGGTGTCCAGAAGGATCTGTACATGATCCTTCAGGATCGTAAACTGGACTTGATAGGTGCAGCCCGTCTCTTCGAACCACTCCACATGGTAGCGCTCCTTAAGGCGCTCTACGATAGCCTTTTTGATGATCTTCTGACAATCCGGAACGCTGTGCAGCTGAGATCCTAAGGAAGAGCCTTTTACCGGAAACGCGTCCTTTTTTCCGATGAACTGTTCCCAGGCGATCGCCTTTACATTCTGAAACAGCTCTTCAAAGGACAGCGCGTCAAACTCTCTCATGAGCACCTGTACGCGCTCACCGGCCCGGCACCAGAGGTTGGCCCTGGCGATATCCTCCAGGCCACCCTCAAAATAGACCTTGCCGTTGTCAGCCTGGACATACTGAAACTTCTGCCATTTCAGGTCATCGGCCACGATCCCTTCCAGACCGAACAGGGTTGGGATGACAAGTTTCATACCTGTTGTTTCCTTGTATATGTGAAGAACTGATAGGTCAGCCCTTCTTCGGTGATCGGATCCCCCTCTGCTTCTATGGACCATTCTTCCTCGTCAAAATCCGGGAAATAGGTGTCGGCCTCATAGTCCTGGGCGATCTTGGTGATATACATTTTTTCTACATAAGGCAAAGACGCGCGGTAAATGCTGGCCCCGCCAAAGACAACGATCTCCTCTTCGGCTTTCCGGCACTCTTCCAGCGTACGGAAAAGATCTCTCTCCACCCGCACACGCTTGTGGACCTTGTTGAAGTTCGGATCATCACTGACGATGATATGGAACCGTTTCGGCAGGACACCGGGCAGGGATTCAAAGGTTTTCTGTCCCATCAGAAGAGTCTTGCCCATCGTCTTCTCCTGCAGATGCTGAAAATCACGGGAAAGAGACGGCCAGGGCATCCGACCGTCTTTCCCGATTTCTTTATTATTGCCATACGCGACGATAAGAGAAAGCATCAGACCGCTACCTCCATGGAAATCTTGTCGTGATGTTTATATCCGATGAGCTTCACGTCCTTGGCTGTGAAATCATAGAAGTCCTTGATGTCAGGATTGAGCCAGAGCTCAGGCGCTGGATAGGCTTCGTCCTTCCGGGCCAGCTGCTCTTTCATGGCTTCCACATGATTCTCATAGATATGCGCATTGTTGATAACGTGGGTCATGAGGCCTGGTTTCAAACCCGTGACCTGCGCCAGCATGCGTGCTAAGACCGCGTACTGTGTGGTATTGAAGGGTACGCCCAGCCCCATGTCGCCGCTGCGCTGGACCAGCATCAGATTTAAATGTCCATCCGTTACGTCCCACATGGACAGGAACACGCAAGGAGCCAGCGCCCCGGTCTTTAAGTGCGGGATCTGCCACAGATTGATCATCATACGGCGGTCCTGCGGGTTGGTCTTGAGCGAATGGATGAGGTCATCCATCTGATGGTATTCCTTAACGACCCATCCATACGCCGTACCGATGGTCCCGTCCTCCATCATCCACTCATCCCAGACGTGGCAATTCTGCTCCTGCAGCTTGCGAACATCATTGGACTGGTCTTTCATGATCCAGAGGATCTCCTTAACGGCTGTCTTGAAGGCGACCTTCTTGGTCGTTAAGATGGGGAACTCCTTTTCCAGATCAAACTGCATGATCTGGTGCGGCAGTTTATACGTCGGGATCCCGGTCCGGTTATTATCAAAATAACCATGGTCCAGGATATCTGAAACGATCTTCAGATACTGTTCATCATACAGACTCATGCAATGACCCTCCGGATCTCGGCCCGTACCGCGCCTTCTCCCTGCAGCATATTGTGCAGAGATTCCATGACCTTGTCTTTCAGACCGGCTTCTTCCAGATCAACGCCGAAGATTGCCTTGTCATGGATCAGCTCGGCGGCCTTTTCCTCGATCTGATCCAAAGGAGCCTGGACCTTGTCCAGCATCGGATCCGGGCTGACGGTAAAGGGCTGCATGTCATCTCCCACACCGGTCAGATAGCGCATCCAGCCGGCCAGTACCATAGGAATGACTTTAAGGGTGTCGATCGATAAGTCTTCAGCCCCAAGATAGGCTTTGATCGTCTCGCCGAAACGGATGGAAAGCTTCTGAGAAGTATCCGTGGCAATGCGCTGCGGGGTATCAGGCATGAACGGATTGGGAAGTCTAAGCTCGAGGACATCGCGGATAAAGGCTTTCGGATCCATGATGCCCGGGTCGGTCACGACCGGCATGCCTTCTTCATAGCCCAGCTTGTAGACCATCTTCTTCAGGTCTTCATCCTGCATCTCTTCGCAGATAGTCTGCTTGCCCAGCAGGCAGCCAAAGATGGCCAGGGCGGTATGCAAGGGGTTCAGGCAGGTGCAGACTTTCATCCGCTCTACCATATTGACATGCTCTCTGTCCGTGAACAGAACGCCGGCCTTTTCCAGCTGAGGACGTCCGTTCGGGAAATCATCTTCGATGACCAGGTACTCAGCCTGCTCGGCATTGACGAAGGGAGCGGTATAGGTATGTTTAGCCGTCACGATGATGTCCGTATCTTCAAAGCCCTTCTCCTCCAGCATGGCCTTCACCTTGGCATCCGGACGCGGAGTGATCTTGTCGATCATGGACCAGGGATAGGAGACCTTCTCTTCTACGTAGTTTAAGAACTCCTTCGGCAGAATGTCGGAATGGACGCCTTCTCCCACGATCGCCATCACGGCGTTCTTAAGCTTCTCGCCATTGTGAGAGCAGTTATCCATGCTGACGAGAGCCAGCGGATAAGCGCCTGCCTGGAAGCGGACTTCCAGCAGCATGACCAGACGGGCCATGATGCTGTCCGGCGCTACTGACTGATAGCCTTTTTCGGTGATCGTGAAGCTGACCATCTTCAAGGACGGATTGCGGAAAATGGCCTCCAGACGCTCCCAATCCTCGCCAAAGGGATCTGCGTTGAGAGACTCCGTAACGCTGGCAATGACCTCGTTATCAACGGTCCCATCCGCCTTCAGCACGCTTAAGCAGCTGATATTGTTATAAGGACGGTAAGCTTTCTCTACGATCTCTTCATCAAAGCCTTCCGCCACGATGATGCCGGTCTTTTCCAGACCTTCATTGAGCAGTTTCTGCTGCAGATGAGCGGTAAACGCGCGGAAAATGTTGCCGGCGCCAAAGTGCAGCCACTCCGGGTTTTCCTTTGTCTCCTGGATCACCTGCTCTCTTGCGTACTGCGGCAGGATGAATCCCGCTTTTTCAAATTCAGCTTTCTGATTCTGATATGTTGCAAGTTTCATGTTCTTTCTCCTCGATCGATGATGTAAGCATTCTTAAGCCAATGTCAGGCGCAGCGCCATGTACGGACGGCCGGGAAGCTGGATCTTCGTCCAGCCGCTGTGGGTGCCGCCGTCTGTGACCGTCATGTTCCAGGTATCGATGATCTCGATCCTGTACTGTTTATCCTTCGGAAGATCCAGGATCCGGAAGGATGGCTGCATAAAGCTGAAGTAGATGATCTTATACTGTCCCGTATACAGCACCGTCTCCGGCACAGCCGTGACCGCGTCCCAGCTTTCCGGGATAAACTTGAGTCCATGCCCCGGTGTTTCCTCGATGATCTTCTTCAGGAATAAGATCCTTTCGGGGCTGGTGCCATGCAGTTTGCCGCCATGGCTCCACCACAGGATATCGTCCTCGTTGGCATAAGTCTCGCCATGACCCGGATAGGTGCCGCGCAGGGCCGCTTCCCAGAACCGGCGGGTCATTTCTTCTCCCGAAATATTGCCCCAGCCGTTATCGATGTTGCCTTCATAGGCGATCTCATCAAATACGACAGGTTTGCCATAGCGCTCTCTCAATTCCGTACCCAGTTCGGCGGACTTGTAAAGATCGATACGCTGATAGCTGACATGGGTGATCCAAGGCCTGGTAAAGTCATAGGGCGTGCGGCAATGGTGCACGGACCTTAAGTGCTGGTAGGGATCCAGACGGCACAGCAGTTCCGCGTAATGTTCCCAATCTTCCAGCTTCTTGGTGAACAGAAGATCATATTCGTTGGCCAGGCTCCACCAGACATTCCGATAGGCACTGTATCTTGCGATCACATACTTCCAGTACAGGTCATCCTGCTCGCGGGTCATATGAGAGAATCCCCAGCAATCATACGGATGCATGACGATGATGTCTGCCTCGATGCCAAGATCCATAAGCCTCTCGATGGTCCTGTCCAGGCGCTGGAAATGAGCCAGATTAAAGCGGGTCAGATCAAAATCATTGCCCTCCACTTCCATGAAGTAGCTGAAATTCTCTTCATTGAGCCAGCTTCTGTCCCCGGCATGGCCTTCATACGGGAATGTGACCGGATCTTTGAAATTATGGATATAATGCTTCGGAAAGACGCAGAAGCGGATCTTATTGAACGGACCGTTCTTTAACGTCTCAAAGGTCTGCTCTACGATCTCATCCTCCTGCAGCCAGAATACATAGCAGGTGGTGCCTAAGGAATAATAGGGCGTACCATCCGCATAGGCGAAGTGGTACTGCTCCGCTGTATGCACCGGTCCATGATTGCCCTCTCCCGGTTCCGTGACCGTGAAAGAGCCCTTTTCTTCCGCTCCGAAACTGGTCCGGATCTCATACTCATACTCTCCGACAAAGGAAGGCATGAAGCGCACTTTATACCGGCCCTGCCCATCATAAAATCCTGCTGTTTCTATCGTCTCGTTTTTGCTCTTGAACACAGCGCTTATGCTTTGCTCCGTAAAGGGATTGCCCTCAGAAGGTCCCTTCACGCAGGTCTCGAACAAGCCATAGCGTTCGATCGTCATGCGAAAACCTCCTCATTGAATTCCAGCTTGATCACCATGACTTCGTTTTGCATTTCATTGACCGGGATACCGACGATGTGCAGGTATTCCGGATCATGCCAGTGCCATGGCGTCATTTCCACTTTGCAGCGAAGCTCCTGACCATTGTTCAGAAGAGTCGCTTTTTCAGGCAGGATGTGAAGCGGGCTTACGATCAATCCAGTACTGTTCAATCCCTCCGGCAGGTGCAGATACAAGGTATTGCCCTTGCGCGTTGTCCAGATGCGGTCTCTGATGACAGGTTCACTGATCACGATATGGTCATCATCTACCATGTAGGAGGCCGGCCAGGCATCATCAAAGGCTTCCCGCACCTTGCGGTACCACTCACCAATGACATGCAAAGAGCGTACATTCTCTTCCGGGAGCGTTCCATCCCCCTTCGGCCCTACATTGAGCAGATAGGTGCCACCCATGGCCAGGATCTTGTCGATCGAGCCGATGGTGAACTTATCGGAATAATAGTCTTCATCGATGCGGTAGCCCCAGCTTTCACGACCGAAGGCAGAGCAAGCCTGCGTCGGCTTGGAAAACTCTTTGCCTCCCGGGATCTTGCGCTCAGGCGTATCAAAATCACCCGGGCCAGGACCGCGGTCATTGATCACGATGCCGGGCTGCAGTTCGCGGATATGGTCATTGACAGAGGGATCATACCACTCATTGACATTGATGTCCCAGAACAGCTGGCAGATGGGGCCATAGTTCGTCATCAGCTCTTCGATCCGATTCTTGACGAAAGTGAAGTATTTCTCTTCATCCGGCTCATCCCCGGCGCGGTAACCCATCATCTGATGATGGCGTCCCTGGTTGGGATAATTCGGATGATGCCAGTCCGGGATCGAATAATAGAAGCCCAGACCCATGCCTCTTCTGTGACAGGCGTCCGCCAGTTTCTTGATCAGGTCCCTGCCATACGGGGTATGCATGATGTTGTAATCGGTATACTTTGTATCGAAGAGGCAGAACCCGTCATGATGCTTTGTCGTGATACAGATGTAGCTCATGCCGGCATCTTCTGCCGCGTCGATCCACTTGTCCGGATCGAAAAGCACCGGATCGAATTCATGGATCAGCTTTTCATACTCCCGTCTGGGCGTACCTTTGCGCCACAGTTCCTGTTCGTGCCATCCAGGGACACTGTACAGCCCCCAATGAACGAACATTCCCAGCCGGCGTTCAAAAAACGAGTCTCTTGCATCATGAAAACGGGCAACCATAGGTAAAGCTCCTTTCCTTTATTCGGCAAAGAATGCGTCGATCCCGTCAGCGATCCCTTGCACGATCAGGTCCTGGTACTCAGAAGAGGCCATTTTCATATCCTCTTCCGGATTTGTCATATACCCCATTTCTACAATGGTTACGGGGACGGTGCACCAATTGATCCCGCTCATGGTATCGGTCTCCCAGACACCTTGGCTGTTGGCTCCGGTCTTCTCCAGCATATGTTCTAGAACATGGGAAGCGAGGCTGTAGCACTGCGGGTAGATATTGCCGTTATACGGATTGGACGCAGTGTTGCTTAACGTCATCGCGCCATTGACCGACGCGTTTTCGGAACCGTTCGCGTGGATCCTGACAAAAGCATCCGCGTTCAGATCATTGGCAATCTGCGCGCGCTCTACGTTGCTGATGTCGATGTCGTGGGTCTCTCTTGTCATCACGACTTCATAGCCGCGTCGTTCCAGCTCATCCCGCAGCTTCAAAGAGACTTCCAGCACGAGTTCATACTCATAAAGGCCGCTCGTCGTACCGCGAGTCCCGCTGGAGACCTTGGCTTTGGTCTGTGAGGCGCCGGGGCCGACCGGTTCCCGCGCGCTGTTGCCATGAGCCTGATGACCGGGATCGATGACGAT
>ONBQ01000007.1 GCA_900316145.1 uncultured Eubacteriales bacterium | reverse complement strand
TTAAGATAAGCACCGAAAGAATAGGCAGGGATAATTAACTGCGTGTGGCGCTGCTTGGTTCTTGACTTAACATATCTCTAAATCAATCAGTGTCACGAGGTGCCTTTTTTCACAGCCCCTTTTTTTTCGATCATTGGCCGCAGCCACTCTTCCAGCGCCTTGTCATCCAGCACATTCACTCTCTGGCCGCGGAAGCAGCGCCCGGAGAAGGCTTCGTGGCTGAAGGGAAGGAATCCGGTTCCTTGCGGAAGCAGCGGCTTGTACAGCGGATCCGCGATGACCCAGCTTGCGTCTTGCAGCAAGGCTTCCAGGTCTTCCTCGCCTTTGGTCTGCGCAAAGATGCCGGGGCAGGAGGTTTCCAGCGGATCGATGACCCGGGCTTCCAGTCCGTATCTCTTCCGCAGATGCTCCTTCAAAGATACCGCCATGACAGGCTCTGCGATGATCAGGATGCGAGCGTCTGATATCGGTTCTTTCGAAATATTCTGATCCCAGAATTCTCCCACCGGGCAGCCGATCACATAGGGAATGCCCAGCTTCTCCTGCATCCACTGTGCCGTCTTTAAGCCGGTCACGGAAACGACCAGGTTGAGGTCAGCGGTATCGGCCTTTTTCAGTTCTTCTAACGAGCTGCCGCAGGCCCACTGTGACACGATCTCATGATCATGAAGCTTTTCCCTTAGGCTTTCCAGGATGCCCGGCGCATCAAAGTCCAGAGGCGTGAGCCCCAGAATATTGATCTTTTTTCTGCCTTCCACGGACGCGGATTCCGCATATGCGGAGGCTTTTTTTGTTTTTCCGGAAAAAAGGTTCTTGGCCAGGGCTAGAAAGGCTTCCCCGGCACCGATGGAATAGTCATGCGTTCCATTGGTGGGAACAAAGAAGGTCGGCAGGCCGGTCCGGTGTTCGACCACCCTGGCAATGCCCTGGAAGTCCGTGCCATTCAGGAAGGGGATCGGTGAACTGGCCAGCGCGATGAACTTAGGATGCATGGCTTCAGCCGCGTACACGATGTCCCGGATGAATTTCTCGTCATTGCCCAGGATCGCGTCCAGCTCGCTCAGGCCTGAAATGTAGATCAGGCTGTCTTCATCATACCAGCGCGTTTCATCGTGGGTGTTGTAGGTGGAATTGCAGCCCGACGGGTCATGGATCACGGTCAGGCCGCCCAGCTCGTACAGGGCGGAGGCGACGCCGGATACATCACCGGTGTACACCGGAATGATTCTGTAACTGTTTACCATAGGCAGCTCTCACACCCCAATCCTTTTCGGGGCACGATGTCCCGGGTATCTTTTTCTTTCTCGAAAGCTTCTTCGATCAGCCTGCACATACGGATCGCCCCGTCCAGCCCATGCAGACCGAAGCCTTGCACGATGTTGACAAAGTGCGGTGTGTCCGCGAAATAGGCGGCTTTCTGACCGATGGCGATGGTTTTCGGCTTGTCCGTCTGTCCGCTAACATAGGTGCGTTTGCGCACGTGCATGATGGCGGACAAGGTAAGATCCGGGCAGTTTTCCTTAAGCCACAGGAACGCTTTCTCCTCTTCCGGACTGATGGCGTCCAGGTAGACTTTTTCCACCCGCATGCCGTGCTCACACAGAAGCCTGGCCAGCCCCAGCGGACGGGGATGGGCGGTTCCATCGATCTGGATGGGCGTATCCCCGATCTTGCAGTGAAGTGATTCCAGTGCTTCCTCCAGCGCCTGTTCCTTAAGCGCGATCCGGGTATCGAAGCCGCAGGTCTCCCTCAGCTGCTCCAGCTGTTCCCGCACCTCTTCTTTATCAAAGGTCGAAGGCAGGTACAGGAACTTCCGTCCCAGTGTTTTGGCGGCTTTCTGCGTGCCAAGCAGACCCGGCGGATAGACGGAAATGAATAGTTCCGCCTTCCCCAGGTCCAGAAACTCTTCATAGGTCTTGCAGTCCTGGATCTGGCGTACGTTCCAGCCGTTGGCATGCAGCAATTGAATGATCTCAGACGACTCCTCGATGCGGAAGTCGCAGCCTAAAATGGCAGCTGTCTTCTTCTCCGGCTCTTCCTTGCGGAAGTGTTCAAACATGGCCCGGCGCAGCTTCTGGTCCGGCGTAAAGCCTTTCTTCTGCATGATCGGGTCCATGTAGGCCTGGTAGAAATCGATGTCCGGGAAGGTCTCTTCCAGGATCCGGTACATACGTTTATAGTCCGTGCCCAGGAAGTGATGGACGCAGACCGGAAACAGCTGCACGGCCTTCGGTTTCTGCCCCGCCCGGATCCTTTTCCGGATGACATCGATGACACCTGCGATCGTCACATCGTCCAGGCCGCCGCGGACCATATCTTCCTCCTCCAGTATCACGAAGGAGAAGCGGTCCGAAGCATTCATTTCGGCTGCTGTCAGCACGACGCCGCGCATGCAGTTCTTGGCACAGACGTAGATCTGCACCGCTTCTGGCATCTGCAGGCCGATGTGCACGATGTTCCAGGTGCCGTGCACCGGCGGGTTGAACTCCAGACCATTGCTAAACGGCTTTGGAAAACAGGCGTCCCGGATCCGAACTTCATCTCCGGTCACGCCTTTGTTCTGGCCGTTCATCCTTCTTTATTCACTGACGGCGCGTAAGCCGTCTTGATGCTGACACCGGGCAGCTTGCCGATCTTGCCGGATACGGCGCTGATCACATCCTGCGGGGCATCGATCGCGATACTGATCACGTTGATGCCTTTCTGGCGGTAGGGAATGCCCATCCGTCCGATGATGTAGCGTCCGCTTTCCGAAAGGATGCGGTTCATCTCTTCCACATGTTCGGTGCTTTCTACGATGATCGCCATTACGGCTACTCTGGTTTCCATGATTTCCTCCTGCTTATAGCGCTTGATCAGCAGATGCGCGGCAGCAGCTCCCCGCCCGGCTTCGGCAGCACGGACTGGGTGCCGATCTCTGTGGTCATGATGACACGGCCCACGTTCTCTTCTGTTACGTGGCCGATGATAGCGGCTTCTTTACCGTAAGGCGTCGCCTTGAGCGCTTCCACGACTTTCTCCGCTTCCTCCGCGGGCACGAAGACGACCAGGCGTCCTTCACAGGCCAGATACAGAGGCTCCAGACCCAGCATCCGGCAAACGCCCTTGACCTGGGGCTGGACCGGAACGTCCGTCTGGTTCAGGCGGATACCGACCTGGCTCTGTCCTGCGATCTCATAAAGGACCGTGCCGACACCGCCACGGGTCGCGTCGCGGATCACGTGTACGTCCGGTGCGGCTTCAATGATGCCCTGCACCGCGCTCCAAAGCGGTGCGCAGTCACTGGTCACATCGGCGTCGATGCCGAACTCGTCTCTGGCCAGAAGAATGGTGCAGCCATGACGGCCCACATCACCCGTCACGATGATCGCGTCGCCCGGCGCCGCCTTCGTGCCAGAGGTCTCCACACCTTCTACGATCTCGCCAACGCCGGTAGTGGTGATGAAGACGCCGTCCACCTGGCCCTTGCCGGCCACTTTGGTGTCACCGGCTACGATCTGCACGCCGCATTCCGCCGCGGTCTTTTCCATGGCCGCCGCGATCTCTTCCAGCTTCTCCATGGAAAAGCCTTCTTCGATGACGAAGGAGCAGGTCAGGTAAAGGGGCTTCGCTCCCATGCAGGACAGGTCGTTGACCGTGCCGCAGATCGAAAGCTTACCGATGTTGCCTCCTGGAAAAAAGGCCGGCGAGACGATGAATCCATCCGTCGTCATGGCCATACGGCCCTTGGGCGGCATAAGCACGGCAGCGTCATCCGCCGTCAGGTTCGGATTGGAAAAATGCTTCTTAAAAACACGCTCGATCAGCTCTGAAGTCTGCTCTCCACCGGCGCCATGCGCCAGAGTCACTGTATCATTCATTATTATCGTTCCTCACATTTCCATAGGTATAATAGGCACTGCAGGCACCCTCACCGGAGACCATGCAGGCTCCTACCGGGTGCAGCGGCGTACAGGCCTTGCCAAACAGCGGACATTCCGGTGATTTGATCTTGCCCTGCAGCACTTCGCCGCAGCGGCAGGCGGTGTTGGACCGTCCTTCCATCGGCGGGATGGCGAACTTGATGCGGGCGTCATAGGCCGCGTATTTTTCATTCAGCTTCAGGCCGGATTTCGGAATCACGCCAAGGCCTCTCCACTCGGTATCGATCTCATCCATCATAGACGCGACCAGTTTCTGCGCCTCTACGCTGCCCTCCCGGGTAACCACTCGGGGATAGGCGTTGACGAAGAATGGCTTGCCTTCTTCACTCTTCTTGATGGCGCAAGCGATCGCGGTCATCAATTCATTGGCGGTAAAGCCGGAAACGACACCGCTGATTCCCTCATCGACCAGGGATTCACAAAGCTTCGTGCCGGTGATGGCATTCACATGACCGGGGTACAGGTAGACATCGACATAGTCCTTCAGCGCGTGATAGGCGCTGGGCATGGTCTTGTTGGCCGTCAGCAGAGCGAAATTGCTGATTCCGTCCTCAATGGCCTGCTGCACCGCGATGCAGCTGGACGGCGTGGTGGTCTCAAAGCCGACGGACAGGAACACGACTTCCTCCTCCGGATGGGCCTTGGCATATTCTTCCGCGTCGATGGGGGCATAGACGACTTGCACCTTGGCCCCCTGGGCTCTGGCACCAGCCAGGGACATCTTGCTGCCGGGCACGCGCACCAGATCTCCAAAGGAGCAGATGGTCACATGCTTCTCCAGCGCCAGCCAGATGGCCTCATCGATAAAGCCGGCGGGGGTGACACAGACCGGACATCCCGGGCCTGAGATCAGTTCAACTTCCGGCGTCAGCAGCTGACGGATCCCCAGACGGAAGATCTCGTGGGTATGGGTGCCGCATACTTCCATGATCCGCAGCTTCTTCCCATGGTAGGACGTGATGATGTCTCTTGCGCTCAAACGTTCACTCATGACGGATCTCCCTTACAGCAGCCCGTCCAGGACGCTGTTCATTTCATTTTCATCGTCATCTGTGATCTTCGCGATGGCTGTGCCCGCGTGCACCATGACATAATCGCCCGGCTCCAGATCATCCAACAGCTGCACCGATACTTCCCGCTTTGCGCCATCCGCGTCGATGACGGCCGTTCCTTTACGGATCTTAATGACTTTTCCTTGTAATCCTACACACATTTTATTGGGACCCTCCTGTCCAGACAGCCTGGCCCAGCGCGATCCCGCCGTCATTGGGCGGTACCATGCTGTGCTTAAGGACTGTGAATTCTTTATTTTCCAGACTTGTTTTCACAAGTCGAAGCAGCAATGTATTCTGGAAACACCCGCCGGAAAGGGCGACGGTGCTTTTCCCGGTCTCCTTCCGGATCTTTTCGCAGCACGCGACTGTCATCCTGGCCAGTGCTTCATGGAAGTGGAAGGCCAGTTGGTCCGGATCCTCCCCGCCCAGTCTGCGCTCGATCAGTTCTTGTACAAGCGCTTTGGTGGGAAGCAGGATGCGGCCATCCTTCTCTATGAGCTCATAGGCCTTTTCATCGGTCTCTTGACCATCCCAGGCCTCCGCCGCGAACTGCAGATCCGTCGCAGCTTCTCCTTCAAAGGTAGAAGCCCGGCACACGCCTAAGATTGCGCTGATGGCGTCAAACAGGCGTCCGCAGCTGGTAGAGGGAACCGCGTTGATGCCTCGGTCCGCCATGGTCATGAGCACTTTGGCCTCGGTCTCCGTACAGAGATCCAGCGTTTCTGCCATCTTTAAGGTCCGCTCCTTAGCCCCTTCTGCGTCCTTCTCTTTCTCGATCTGATAGAGCATGGACAGGGCGATGCGCCATCCTTCTTTGGAAGACATATCTCCGCCGATCTGCAGGAACGGCTCGATGGAAGCGCTTCGTTCAAAGCCCTTCGTATCGCTTAAAAGGATCTCTCCGCCCCAGATGGTGCCATCGGTCCCGTAGCCGGTCCCGTCGTAGGAGACGCCGATCACGCGGCCGTTATAATTGTTTTCCGCCATGCAGCTCAGCACATGGGCGTAATGATGCTGGACCTGATGGACCGGCAGCCCCAGCTCCTTGGCCACCGCCACGGTATTGTACCGGGGATGCAGATCACAGATCACGGCCTGAGGCTCCACCTCCAGCAAGGTCGCGAACCGATGGATGGTTTCTTTCAAAGCCTGGATCGTGCGCAGGTCCTCCATATCCCCGATGTAGGGTGAAAGGTAACACAGCGATCCGACCCGCAGGCAGAAGGTATTCTTCAGCTCGCCGCCTATGGCCAGAACCACCGGTGCTTTCGCTTCAGGAAACTGATCCACGACCACCGGCAGCGGCGCGTATCCGCGGGACCGGCGGATCATATAAGGCGTGTCATCATAGAAATCCATGACAGTGTCATCCGCGCGGATCCGGATCTTCCGGTTATGGGCCAGGATCTCATCACAGAGCATGGACAGCTCATTCCTGGCGTCCGTCTCATCCCGGCAGATCGGGGCTCCGGAGGTGTTGGCGCTGGTCATGACCAAAGCATCCGGCATGGTCAGCCCATCGTCATAATCAAACAACAGCAGCTGCACCGGCGCGTATGGCAGCATGACGCCTGCCTTGGGATTGCCCGGCGCGACGCTTTCCGCCAGCCTTTCCGACTGCTTTTGCGGAAGCAGGATGATCGGTTTCTGGTGTCCGGTCAGGATCTCCTCCTGCTCCGGGGTCACCTCGCAGTACCGCCGCACTGCCTCGATATCCCGCATCATGACGGCAAAGGGCTTCATAGGACGCTTTTTTCGCGTCCGAAGCAGTCTGACAGCCTCCTCATTGGTCGCGTCACAGCACAGATGATAGCCGCCGATGCCCTTGATCGCTACGATCCCTCCATCCAAAATGGTCTGGCGGATGGTGTGGATGGCCTGGTGCTGTTCCTGTCTCACCTGCTCCAGGTCGATCTCGGGGTGTAAGGTCAGGTCATCATAATGACCCGCCCCCTGCCCTTCTTTAAACCGGAGCAGATAGACCACCGGCCCGCAATGGTTGCAGCAGACCGGCTGCGCGTCGTACCGTCTGTCCTCCTGCGTATGATACTCTCTTTCGCAGTCCGGGCACATGGGAAAATGTTTCATGCTGGTACGCTCTCTGTCATAGGGCAGCGCGTCCAGAATGGTGAGCCTGGGGCCGCAGCAAGTGCAGTTGATAAAGGGGTGCAGATATCTTCTTCCGCCCTTTTCATACAGTTCTTTCTTGCAATCCTCGCAGATCGCGATATCCGGCGAGATCAGGATCTCGCCCTTGGTCTTCTCGCTCTCGATGATCTGGAAATCCGGGAAATCAGGCATCTCATCCTTGACTTTAACACAGTCCATCTTCAGGATCACCGATCGTTTGGGCGATCGGTTGCGGATCGCGTCCTCGAACTTAAGGATCCGCTCTTCGGCCTTTTCCCCTTCCGCTTGCGCAAAGACCTCTACGAACGGTCCTTTGTTGCTGACCGTTCCCCGGATATCGAATTCGGACGCATGACGGGCTACAGTCGGCCGGAACCCGACTCCCTGCACGATGCCATAGATCCTGATCCGATGTATCATATATCGTCCTCTCTTTTAGTTTTGTTTTCCGGACAGTGAAAACTGGTTCTTCGGGAGGAAGCGTCCTTGGAAAGAACCTGCCATCCGTTCCTGTACCGGATCTCCGATGATGATGTCAAACCCTCCGCTTTCAGCCAGTTCAGTGAAATCATCCTCTTCCCGAAGACGAATATCCCCTTCGGCTTTGAGTTCCGGATCCATCATGAACCAGCTGGCGCAAGTCACTTTTGCGCCTTTGGCTTCCAACGCTTTTCGGATCGACCCGGCCGTGACCTGCTGGTCCACGACAAGGATCTTCTGTCCCGCCTCTGCGTCCACGGTTTCCGCGAATGCCATGCCCAACGGATCCTCCACCGCATAAGGCGTGTCGAATTTTCTTTTCAGGTAACGGGCCGCTTCCAGCCCGGCCGGCGACACGACGATGTTCTGCTCCACCTGGCCGGCGTTTTCGATCCAGTCCAGGGTGTCAGCGCTGCCATAGATGAAGCACTGTTCATATCCCTGAGACAGATAGTGGGCTTTCAGTTTTTCTTCCGCCTGCGCGTCGCTCATATCCAGCGGATCGCAGCCCAGGATCCCAACGCTGTGGCTCTTATGTTCTGTCTTCTGTCCGGCAAATGCCTTGACCAGTTCAAAGTACGCTTTGGAAGCGCCTTTATCATATAGATCCATGCCGTTCGTATCGATAGGCAGGATCTTCATTTTCAGCTTTCGTTCCGCCATGCGCGTGAGCGCGTGATAGTCCGTGCCGATGACAGCCGGTACCGGCGTTCCGATCAACGCTATGAACTTCGCGTCGATCTGTTCCGCCGCCATGACCAGCTTTTTCACCAACAGCTCATCCCGGCCCAGAATGGCGTCCATATCCCTAAGGCCGGCAGAAAAGATCGCGCTTTTGGCGCCTTGCCAGCGCGGCTCATCAAAACCGCAGATGTTGCCGACGCAGCCACCCGCGTCGATGATGACCAGGATCCCGCCCATGGCGTACAATACGGAGGTCGCTCCGGACTGGTCCGGCGCGAAAGGTGTCAGGTATTTCCGCAGGCCTTTCATTTGGTTACCTCCTTCTTGATCGCTTCCATCAGGCGCTTGACCCCGTCATATCCATAGGGCTGCGTATCGCTGTTCCACGGCACGCACACCGTTCCGGGGTGATAATAACCGGCGTCTTTGCCCAGCGCGACAAGGGTCTCCCCCTCCGGCAGAGCCTCTTCCTGGTAATAGATCATGGTCGGATGCAGGTTGGAATAGACCTTCGTGTCCGGACTGATCTGCGCCAGCTGCTTTAAGTATCTGAAATTCTCCTCTGTAAGGGTTCCGAAGATCTCATCCACGGCAAAGCCCATCTTGCACAAGGCCAGCGCCAGTTCAAAGGAGTCCGCGTTCAGGCACTCACCGATGGAAAACCTTAACGGTCCGTTTTGCTTCAGGGTCTCGATGCTGGAAGAAGCTTCCTGGTAATACGCTTCATCCTCAAAGGTAACGCCCAGCACCTGGCCCAAAGCCCTGTACTGGCTGCGGATCCGGTCGATATCATAGAATCGTGTCAGCTCGATGGAAGGGATCTTCAGCTTCCTGTCAAAATCCTCGGCCGCCGCCCGTGCTTCGGGACCAAGCACCAGGGCGAAGTTGGCCTCCGCCATGAGACGGTACTCCGCAAGGTCCTTGCACCGCGAGATCTCATGAATGCGGCGGATCCCGATGCTCTGCAGCAGGGTATAGAGTTCCGAAGTATCATACAGCGGGGCGAAAAAGCCGAGAAGATCCACCACGTTGCCCTTCTTTTTCGCGGGCTCCAGCAGCGAATAGATCGACTGCCGTACATGGACCATAGGAGGCTTTCTGCCTTCCCGGGTCAACGCGTACATATAACAAGGCAGGACCGGCAGATCCACCTCTTCCTGTGCCCGGCGGCACACGCGCTCCATATCGGTCCCCAGCAGAGCGTCCACGCAGGTGATGCAGATCATGACCACCTCCGGCTTCTTGCCCAGGCCATCAAGGTGCTCCACGATCTCTTTCACCGCGCCGGGGATCTTTTTCAAGTGACGGCCGGTCACAACGTCCGTCTCATCCATGGTCAGATAAAAGAACCGGTCATGGTACTGGGGCATGTCGCTGATCATGGACGTGTTGCGTCCGCAGCACCCGGGTGAAACGATAAGCATGACAGAGCCTGGCACGGCTAGTCCCGCCCGCTTTACGCCAAACCCTTCCGCGCCGGGCGAGTTAAAGGCCAGCGTGGCCGGCGAGCTGTAGATCAGGTGGGTGTTGGAAATGAGCTCGGCCGGGATCTGGTCCCGCCCCCGCTCCGCTAGTTCTCTTGCCGTAAAGAATACGGGACTGTTCATGCGTTCTCTCCTTTTTCCGCATTGGCCAGAAGCTTTGTGGCCAGGTCAATGAAACAGCGGCTGATCGGAAGGTCCGGATCCGCTTCAATGACCGTCATACCCTCATCTTCAAAGCGGTTGATCTCTGCGCTGCGGGGGATCTCTCCAATGATCGAAAGACCGTTTTCATCCGCGAACTGCTGGACCTTTTCCGTTTCATGTTCTACGTTACGATGGTTCAGGATGATGCCCTCGACCGAGGCATATCCCCGATCCTCAAAATTCTTGACCGCCTGATTGATGTTGCCGGCCGCGTACAGGGCCATCTTCTCACCGGAGGTCACGATCAGCACCTTCTCCGCGTAGCCTTCCCGGATCGGCGCCGCGAAACCGCCGCAGACGACATCGCCCAGGACATCATACAACACGATATCCGGCTGGACCATCTCGAACAATTCCAGGCTCTCCAGCAGCTGGAAGGTGGCAATGATGCCCCGGCCCGCGCAGCCAAGACCCGGCGTCGGGCCACCGGTCTCGATGCACAGAATGCCGCCATAGCCCACCTTGGAGATCTCCTCGATGGTCTCCGGATCCGCGTCATTCTCCCGCAGATAGGTCATGACCGGCTTCAGCGGCACTCC
>ONBQ01000095.1 GCA_900316145.1 uncultured Eubacteriales bacterium | reverse complement strand
TCATCATCAAAGGCAGTACCATGAATCTTGCTTTTAAAGAAAAAACAGCCTACGCCCTCGGTGCCGTAGGCAAGGACATGGCCTATATGCTTGCATCGGGCTATGTCCTTTATTATTATCAGGATGTACTGGGCGTGGATGCCTGGATCATGGGTACCATTCTGTTGATCGCTCGTATTCTGGACGCGTTCAACGCGCCGCTGATGGGCGTCGTGGTGGCCACAACCCACACCAGGTGGGGGCGCTTCCGACCCTGGATGCTGGTCGGGACCATTCCCAGCGCGTTCCTGCTGTATCTGGTCTACGCGGCGCCAACATCGTTGAACGGCGGGGGACTGGCAGCTTACGCGGCCATCATCTACATCCTGTGGGGCGTGACCTACACCATGATGGACATTCCTTTCTGGTCCATGCTGCCGGCATTCACCAAGGTCGGCCGGGAGCGTGAGGGGATGACCTCCTTAAGCCGGACCGCGGCCAGCCTGGGATCGGCCTTCTGCAATGTCCTGACGGTCAAAGCGGTCCAATGGCTGGGCGGCGGGGCTGAGATCCTAGGCTTCAGACGGTTCGCCTTGTTCGTGGCCATCGTCTTTGTCGTTACGATCATCATTACCTGCCTGTTCATCAAGGAAAAGCCGGTCGAAGCCGGCCAGACCGCAGGCATCGGAGAAATGGTGAAGGCGCTGGTCAAAAACGATCAGACTATGTATATCGTGCTGGTGTGCGTGCTGGTCAACGGGGCCATGTTCATCACCACCAACATGCTCATCTATTCCTTTAAGTATGATTTTGAGGGAAGCGCCTGGTATAACAGTTTCACCCTCTTTACGGGGGTCGGCAGTGTGGTACAGCTGTTGTCCATGATCATCGTGCTGCCGGTGATCCGCAAGCTCAGGACCAGCGAGCAGACATTCCGCCTGGGGATCTTGACGGTCATCTTCGCGCTGGCGTTGCTGTTCGTTTTCCTGACGGCCGGCGTTCGGTCACTGTTCCCGCTGTTCCTGCCGGCGGTCCTGATGTACACCGCCTTCGGCATCAACTCCGTCATGCTGACGGTTTCCCTGGCCAATACAGTGGAATATGGACGCTGGCGCTATGGGCGCTCGGATGAAAGCGTGATCTTCTCCATGCAGGCCTTCGTCATCAAGCTGACGAGCGGTCTGGCGGCACTCATCGTTTCCCTGGCCTTGACCATCGGACATATCCAGGGCGGCGCGGCAGAAGGCGACGCTGCGGTAAAGATCGCGGATTCTTCCCTGATGGTGCTGCGCATCGCTATGACAGTGATCCCCTCTGCCATGATGCTTGCGGGGGTCATGGTGCATAAAAAGAAATACATCCTGACAGATGACAGGATGAAAGAGATCACGGATGAATTGACGAAAAGATAAGGAGAGTTACCTATGAGTCGATTTGATCATGAATGTGTAAAAGGTTTTCTGCATGCGGAAGGACGGATCCTGGTCAACGGTGAAGGAGAGCAGGTCATTCTGCGCGGTGTAGGCATCGGCAACTGGACCAACCCGGAAGGCTTCATGATCGGCGGAGGGATGAACAATACCAATCCCTTCATGGAAAAAAGCTTTTGCCAGCCGGCGCGCTTTGAGCGGGGCCGTTCCATGTATTCCACGATCGCAGAGCTTTGCGGCCGGGATTACGCGGATACGTTCGAAAGCCGCTGGTACCGCAATTATCTGCGAAGAGAGGATATCCAGGCGATCGCTCAGCTGGGCTTTAATTCCATCCGCCTGCCGATCGGCTCCCGCATGCTGTTAAAAGAAGGACCGGGCCTTGTGTTCAATGAAGATCTGCTGCAGCACATGGATGAGATCCTGGACTGGTGCGAGGAGTTCAAGATCTACTGCATCCTGGACCTGCACGCGGCACCTGGCGGACAGTCCGGTCTGGGCTGTGATGACGGTCTGGACAACATGGGCCGTTTCTTCTTCGAGCCGGAAACGAGAGAACGCGGCATCGTGATCTGGGAGACTCTGGCCGAACGCTATAAGGACCGCTGGATCGTGGGTGGGTTCGACCTGCTCAACGAACCCTTGAGCACGCCCATGCTGTCTGACAAATATGAGGCGCTTAAGGACTTCTATGATGAATGCGTCAGCCGTATCCGCGCCATCGATAAGAACCATCTGATCACCCTGGAAGGAATCGTAGTCAGCTCGGATCTTAGGATCTTTGATCATGATTATGATCCAGAGTGCCACAACTGGTGCATCCATATGCATCAGTACGGCTTTAATGGTGACGCGAGGGAGATCTATCCGGTGCTGGCAGCTTCCCGGACTCTGAACGTTCCGGTCTGGTATGGCGAAGGCAATTCCGGCCTGCAGGAGGATGCTGTGGGCTATGAGATGCTGGCCTATTACGGGATAGGATTTAATCAGTGGAGCTGGAAATCCGCCGGACATAACGGTCAGGGCATGGGGATCAGTATTTATGAGAACCCGAAGGATTTTGACAAAGTGTCAGCCTATTTCCAGGGAGGACTGCGTCCCCCTTATGAGGAAGCCATCCGCATCTTTGATGAAGTGCTGGAATGTGTCCGGTTTGAACACTGCGTAGTGAATGAAGAGCGCGTCCGCTATACGCTGCATCAGCAGGGCATCACCCTGCCGGCCGCCGCGTATGCTTACGGACAACCCCAGGATGATCTTTTTTCCCGGACCTGGTTCGAGGGCAACGCCTGGGCGTACCGTACGGATGATCAGACCCGCCTGACCTTAAAAGATGGACTTACACCGGAGACAGGGATCACCAGGAATATCCCGGGATTCCGCCCGTCGGGACGTGGCCCGCTTGACGAACTGCTTCTGGAACTTCACGAAGGAGAATATACGACCTATCGCATCCGTGATCTCTTGACACGCTGCCCGGTCACGTTGAAGGCACGTGCTGTGGAAGATGCCAGGATCTGTGTCAAGAGCCGCTCGCTGGAAAGCTATATCGACTGGCCGAAAGGGGAATTTGCGGAAAAGATCCTGCTCAGTCTGCCAACAGGGGCAGAGCGAGACGTCCGGATCACCGTGCTGAAAGGCACGCTGCAGATTGATTCGATCCGTTTTGATAGTAAAGAATGATGGATATAAGATCATGAAAGGATTTCTGAAAACAGGGCCTTGAAACGGGCTCTGTTTTCTTTTTTACAGGCCAGGTAATAGGTTACGTTCACTTCCGGATCCGTCAGCGGAATATGCACGCGGGTCGCAGCGCGTTCGGGGTTCCTGGCCAGCGTGATATTGGTGGAAAAAGTGGGCAGAGAAGAGGCGTTGATGATCTCCAGGAAGGTTTCGTGCTCATCCTGCATAAGAAAGTGCGCGTGGGGCATCTTGGCTTTACAGGCTTTATACCAAAAGCCGACTACCGTTTGCTGCAGGACAGAGATCCCGTCGATCTCAGCCAGAGACAGCTTTGCTCTCCCTGCCAGCGGATGGTGGGGCGGCAGAGCGATATTCAGATGCTCTTCTCCGCAGATGGCGAAATACAGAGAAGGGTCAGAAGGCTCCTCATGAAAGACGGCCAGCTGGTATGTGTCATTCTGGAGTCCCTTCAAAAGCGCTTCATCATCCGGTATCTCCGTAGAGATCGTCATGTCGCCGTATAGCCGGGTCAGGATCGGCTGGATCTGCCAGAGAGGGGCCGGAGCGCAGCTGCCCAGGACGATCGTTCGGCTGGCGCGATACGCTCCCCGGATCAGGCGTACCATCTCATCTTGCTGCTCCAGTATGCGTTCGGCGTGTTCTGCGGCGGTTCGGCCATATTCGTTCAGAGCTACATGGTTCTTTGTCCGGTCAAAGAGAGGGACTTCCAGAATATCCTCCAGTTTCTGCATGGAACGGGTCAGCGATGGCTGGGAAACGTGAAGTTCTTCCGCCGCGGCGGACAATGTGCCCAGGCGGGCTACTGCAGCAAGGTTCTCCAAAAGATAGGTTTCGATCATCGAAAGGCCTCCTTTACTATACGAATACGAATTGTTTCACTATACGTGGTAATTATACCACAATACGTACTCGATATTGTACAATTTATTTATGTTGTGGTATATTTTTTTCAGAAGCAAAGAAATACGCCTTTCGGGGCAGAAAAGGAGATCATACAATGAGAAAAAGTATCGGAAAAATGCCGGCGGTCTTCCCCATGCCGGTCCTGATGGTCGCAGCCTATGATGAAAACGGCAAGGTATGCGCTATGAACGCAGCCTGGGGCATGGTCAGCGCCATGGATAAGATCTGCCTGTTTATCGATGAGGATCACAAGACGACACAGAATATCTATGTCAGCAAGGCCTTTACCGTAGCACTGGCCGATGAGGAGCATATGGCGGAGGCTGATTTCTTCGGTATCGCGACTGGCAACAAAATGGCGGACAAGTTTGAGCGAACCGGCTTCCACGCAGTCAAAAGTGAATATGTCAACGCTCCGATCATTGAAGAATTCCCCCTCACCATGGAATGCGAATTCGTAGAAGAGATCAAGACGGACAATACCCACGCCATCATCGGACGGATCGTGAATACCTGCGCCGATGAGAAGGTCCTGGGAGAGGACGGCAAGGTCGTTCCGGACAAGCTGAACGCCTTGATCTTCGATCAGTTCCGCGCCGGTTATTATAGCGTGGGTGAAAGAAAAGGCCAGGCCTGGACCGAAGGACGCAAGCTTATGCAGTAAGCGAGAGCGAACATTAGCGTAAGGACATAGACAAAACAGAAAGGATCATTATCATGACACCATTAGAATTATCCAAAGTTTTCTGGGAAGGCCTGGAGCAGGCGGATACGGCGAAGATGCGCTCCGTTTGCGATCCGAAGATCTGGTTCGTCCATATCGGAATGAGCTGCGGACTGGATCATGAGATGGAAGCATTTGATAAGGGCATTTTTAAGCCGACAGAGATCGTGCTGCATGACCAGCAGGTCAAGGACTTCGGCGAGGTACAGATCGTCCTTTCCGACGTAGATTACGGACTGCTGCTGGGCGGCAATCCGACGACCCATCACTTTATGACCACGGAAGTGTTCCAGAAGCAGGGCGAAGAGTGGAAAATGATCCAGTTTACCTTCACGGCGCTGGTCCATTGATCGGAGGAGATCGGACATGGAATATATAACCTTAAATACAGGAGCGAAGATGCCGCAGGTCGGTTTCGGCGTTTTCCAGATCCCGGACGCGGACCAGTGCAGGAAGGTGGTCCTGGAAGCCATCAAGGCAGGTTATCGCTCCTTTGATACAGCCGCATCCTATATGAATGAAGAAGCGGTCGGAGAAGCCATTCATGAGGCTATCGAAACCGGACTGGTCACCCGCGAGGAGCTGTTCATCACTACCAAAATGTGGGTGCAGGACATGTGGAACTACGAGGATGCTGCCAAGGCGATCGATACCTCTTTGAACAAGCTGGGCCTGGAATACCTGGATCTGTACCTGCTGCATCAGGCCATGGGTGATTATTTCAGCGCCTATCGGGCCATGGAGGACGCGTACAAGGGCGGAAAGCTCAAAGCCATCGGCGTTTCCAATTTCTTCCCCGCGGTCCTGGCCAATCTATATGAGATCGTCGAGATCAAGCCGGCCGTCAATCAGGTGGAACTGCATCCTTTCTTTGCGCAGGAAGACGCGCTGGCATTGATGAAGGAACTGCATGTTGCTCCGGAAGCCTGGGCGCCGCTGGCGGAAGGCAAACATGGCATCTTCACACATCCGCTACTCAGCGAGATAGGAAGCAGATACGGAAAGACACCGGCTCAGGTCGCTCTGCGCTGGAATGTGCAGAGAGGGGTCATCATTCTTCCGAAATCGACCAACCCGGATCGAATGAAACAGAACATGGATATTTTCGATTTTGCTTTGACAGAAGAGGAAATGGGTCAGATCACCGCGCTGACCCTGGATCACAGCGAGATCATCAATCACTTTGATCCGAACCTGGTCCGCTTCCTGGTCACCCGCAAGATCCACGATTAATGAAATGGAGAATGAACATGGAATATATCACTTTGAACAACGGCGTAAAGATGCCGATGGCCGGCCTTGGAACCTTTCTGATGAGTCCACAGGAAGCGGAAGACGCAACCTATAACGCGCTGACGGTCGGATATCCCCTGATCGATACCGCCAATGGTTACATGAATGAGCGCGGCACTGGCCGCGGTCTTAAGAAAGCCGGTGTCAAACGCGCGGATGTTTTCCTGGTAACGAAGCTTTGGCCTTCTGTTTATGAGGATGAAAACGCGATCAAAGATACCCTTGAGCGCCTTAATACTGACTATATCGATCTTCTGTTCCTGCATCAGCCGGTTGGTGCCTACATCGAAGGCTACAAAATGATCGAAAAAGCGTATAAAGATGGTAAGGTCAAAGCCATTGGTCTGTCCAATTTCCCGGATGACCGGTTCCGGAAGATCTTGGATGAGTGCGAGATCGTGCCGCAGGTCGTCCAGGTGGAAGCGCATCCTTACTTCCCGCAGACAGAGCTGAAAGAGAAATTTCTTAAGCCTAACAATATTGCTCTGATGGCCTGGTATCCGCTGGGACATGGCGACAAGAGCCTGATGGAGGAGCCGATCTTTGACGAGCTGGCAGCGAAGTACGGCAAGTCAAACGCTCAGATCATCCTGCGCTGGCATGTACAGATGGGCCATATCATCATCCCGGGCTCCAAGAACCCTGCGCATATCAAGGACAATATCGATATTTTCGATTTTACCTTGACGGAGGATGAGATGGCAAAGATCGCGGCGGTGAATAAAAATACTCCCTATTATAATCTGCCGATCGAGGAAGCGGAAGTACGCTATACTTCCATGGCTCCGGACTTTAACGCTCAGCCGTAAAAAGTCGGCTTGAGTCATTTGCAGGATCAATGATGAGCCGGACCGGTCATGGTCCGGCTTTTTGAAAGGAATCAACATGAACCGACCCTATGTCATATGTCATTTGTTAACGTCTTTGGATGGACGGATCAGCGGCAGTTTTTTCCGTACAGAAGAAACGGCCGGCGCCTATCCGATCTATGCCAGGACCAGGAAGACCTATACCCCCCAGGCGGCGGCATCATGGACTGGACGCTTCTGCAGGCCGGCTGCCTGGATGAACTGAGCCTGATCGTTTCCCCCTGCGCCGGCGGTGAGACCGACGCGGCCGCGATCTTTGACCGGTCCGCCTTCATTGACGGAAGCCCGGTCGGATTCCGGCTGGAAAAAGCCGAAGTCCTGGAGAATGATGTGCTCTGGCTCGTCTATCGGGCCAATAATAAGGAATGATATGAAAAAAACAGAAGTGCGGTAGGGACGAATGACGCGGTCAAGAGCCAGTCGATCGATATGGCCGAAGAGATGCTTTCCCGAGAAACCTTTACGCGGGATCATTACGTGTTCTATCAAAAGGACGGCGGTTATCATGATTTCGATGCCGTGCAGGAATATTTATACAACGCATTGCCTTTGTTTTATTAAGATGGATCGCTATGTATACGCTGGATGCATAGCAAAATACGCAAGAATCATTGTACAATACAAGAATTATATGTTACAGTGTTATCTATCAAAGGAACACGAGCATAAAATCAACGCAAACAGTGGAAAGGAATGATTACAATGAGCAAAACATGGTTGATCACAGGCTGCAGCGCCGGAGGTATCGGAGCCGGCATTGCCCGTCAGATCCTGGAGAAAGGCTATAATGTAGCGGTCACAGCCCGCAACACGGAGAAGGTGCGGGATATCGTAAAAGACTATCCGGAAACCGCGCTGGCCCTGGCGCTGGATATCACGGATGACAACAGCATCGAAGCGGCTGTCAAGGCCACGATCGAGAAGTTCGGTACGATCGATGTGCTGGTAAACAACGCCGGCTATTGCTACCGTTCTTCCATTGAGGAAGCGGAGGATGAAGGCGTGCGGCTGATGTATGAGACCAATCTGTTCGGCCCGATCCATCTGATCCAGAAGGTACTTCCGACCATGCGCGCGCAGGGAAGCGGCGCGATCGTAAACGTGTCCTCGATCGGCGCGGTCCGCACCGGCGCGGCATCCGGTTTCTATGCTTCCACCAAGGCGGCTCTGGAACTGATGAGCGATGGCCTTCGCGCGGAACTGGCTCCTCTGGGCATCAAGGTCATGGTCGTCGAACCAGGCGCTTTCCGGACCCACTTCTATGATTCCTCTTTGAAGGGCTCTGAAAACAAGATCGAAGCCTATAAAGAGACTGCATGGACGCGCTCGGTCGCGCAGAACGTCAACAAGCAGAACCAGCCGGGCGATCCGGAGAAAGCCGGACTGCCGATCCTGGAAGCGCTGGAGAGCGATCACACCCCGTTCCGCCTCCTGTTAGGCAGTGATGCTGTGAAGGTCGTTCGCGGCTCGCTGGAAGGACGCCTGCAAGAGATCGAGGCATGGGAAGAAGTATCCCGGACGACAGATTTCTAAGAATGAATATGGTTATGGAATATATTACATTAAATAATGGCGTAAGAATGCCGTAGCTTGGCTTTGGCACGATCATGCAGGTAGAGGCGCATCCCTATTATCCGGCGGAGGCGGTCAAGCCCTTCTGTGATGCCCATAACATCCGCTTGCAGGCGTGGTTCCCGTTGGGTCATGGCAACGCGGATATGATGCATGACCCGGTCTTTTTGGAACTGGCGGAGATCGCGGGCGTAAACAAGCACAAGCCGTTTTATATCGTGACTCCGGAGTCTTTGCAGAGGCTGGCCACGACAAAGTGTGGATTTGAGGAGTGAAAACAGCCTTGAATAAAACTACCTTTAATGTATAATAAGGGAAAACAGAACGGAGGGATGCGATATGAAAGTCTTAATGATCAACGGCAGCCCACATCCGAACGGCTGCATCCATACGGCACTTGCGGAAGCGGCGAAGATCCTGAACGAGCAGGGCATCGAGACGGAGGAGATCCAGGTCGGCAATAAGGATATACGGGGATGTGTGTCCTGCGGTTACTGTCATAAAAACGGGAAGTGCGTATTCAACGATCTGGTCAATGAAACGGCAGTCAAACTGGAGGAAGCGGACGGCCTGATTATCGGCAGCCCGGTGTATTACGGCATGCCGAACGGAACGTTGCTTTCCTTTGTGCAGCGCCTGTTCTACAGCTGCAGCTGTGATCTGCACATGAAGGTCGGCGCATCCGTCGTGTCATGTCGGCGCGGAGGCAACAGCGGTACTTTCCAGTCCATGAACATGCTCTTTGGCATCAGTGGTATGCCCACGGCACCTTCCAGCTATTGGAATGATGTCCATGGCTACACCGGTGAAGACGTGCAGAAGGATATCGAAGGCTTGCGTACGATCCGGAACCTGGCGGGCAATATGGCGTTTATGATCAAGGCGATCGACGCAAAAAAGGACGAGATCCCTGAAGTCGAACGCGGAGAAATGTTCAATTTTATCAGATAAACAACAAAGAAAGCTATGATCCGCATAAAAAAGCCGCAGACGGTCGCCTGCCTGCGGCTTTCTATATAGAGATTCCGGAAATGACGATTGCAGATGATAATTGCATGTGATAAACTGTAAAAAAAGGATCCAAGGAGACGTATCATGAAAATCTATACCCCAACAAAACTGTCCCCGCATATCACGGAGATCCGCGATGTGACGGGGGTGTCCGCATATCTTGTAGTCGGAGAAGAAAGAGCAGCCCTGATCGATACCTGTACGGGGATCAAGGGCTTAAAAGAACTGGTCGAGACCCTCACCGACAAGCCGGTCATCGTGCTTTTGACCCACAGTCATGGAGATCATTCCGGGTCCGTGGCAGACTTTGAAACCGTCTACATCCATCCGGATGACCTGAAATTCCTGACCGGAGAGGCACTAGGCGCCGGCGGGATCGGTATGCGCTTAGGTTTTGCCAATGGAAATGTCCCCGGAGCGCCGTTTACGGAAAGCGATCTGGTGGCGGATCCCAAGGTGGACAAAGAGTATAAAATGCTTTCCGATGGGATGACTTTTGATCTGGGAGGCTTCACGGTGGAAACCATTCACGTGCCGGGCCATACGGCCGGTTCCTGCACCTTCCTGTTCCCAGAGGAGCGTTCCATGCTCTACGGCGACGCGCTGAACAGCAATACGCTGCTGGCGTGCCGGGAAAGCGTGACGATCGAGGCATACCAGAAAGGCCTTCAGCATCTGAAGACGTATGAAGACCGGTATGATACCGCCTACTATTCCCATGGCCCGGCCATCGGCCCTAAATCCTGCCTGGAGGATAACCTGGATCTTTGCGAGAAGATCCTGGACGGGACGGATTTTGCCCAGGAACAGCCGTTTATGGGTGGCGGAGCAGCTTGCCTGGCCGCAGAGAGAGAAGGGTTTATGGAACGCAAGGACGG
>ONBQ01000047.1 GCA_900316145.1 uncultured Eubacteriales bacterium | reverse complement strand
TGGTAGAGGATGGTGAATCAAATTGAAAAAGTCCAATTATTTAGATGAATTAAAAGTCAAGAATTCGGAGCAGTTGGAAATGGAACTGGTTTCCGCCAAAAAAGAGCTTTTCAATCTCCGCTTTCAGAATGCCACCAACCAGTTGAATAATACGGCCAGAATCAAGGAAGTTCGCAAGAATATCGCCCGCATTCAGACCATATTGAAGCAGAAGGCAGCAGAATAAGGAGGAGCAGTCGTGGAAAGAAATTTAAGAAAGACAATGGTCGGCATTGTCTCCAGCGACAAGATGGATAAGACGATTGTTGTGTCTGTAGTAGATAACGTAAAGCATCCGAAGTACGGCAAGATCGTTAAGAGAACCTACAAGCTGAAGGCCCATGACGAGAACAACGAGTGCCGCATCGGCGACCGCGTCCGTGTTATGGAGACTCGTCCCCTGTCCAAGGGCAAGAGATGGCGCCTTGTTGAAATCGTAGAGAGAGCGAAATAATAGGAGGGTTATCGTCATGATACAGACAGAAAGCAGACTTAAAGTCGCTGACAATACCGGCGCTAAAGAGCTGCTGTGCATCCACGTAATGGGTGGATCCACTCGCCGCTATGCGCATGTTGGTGATGTAATCATTGCTGCTGTTAAAAATGCAACACCAGGCGGCGTTGTCAAGAAGGGCGACGTTGTTAAGGCGGTTGTTGTTAGAACTACATATCCCGTACGTCGTAAGGACGGTTCCTACATTCGCTTCGATGAGAATGCGGCCGTTATCATCAACGACGATCAGAACCCAAAGGGAACTCGTATTTTTGGCCCGGTTGCCCGTGAGCTTCGTGCCAAGAAGTACATGAAGATCCTCTCTTTGGCTCCTGAAGTACTGTAATAGGAGGCAGCGACATCATGTCTAAGATTAAGATCAAGAAGGGCGACACCGTTCGCGTGATCGCCGGAAAAGATAAAGGTAAAGAGGGCAAGGTCCTTGTTGTCGATCACAAGAATGAGCGCGTCATCGTTGAAGGCGTCAACATGATCACCAAGCATGTCCGTCCTCAGACCACAATGGGTCAGTCCGGTATCGTTCATCAGGAAGCCGCGATCCATGTGTCCAACGTTATGTATCTGCATGACGGCCAGCCGACCCGCCTTGGCATCAAAGAAGAAGTCAAGACTGTCGATGGAAAACAGGTTACTGTCAGAACCCGGTTTGCGAAGAAGACCGGCGAAGTGATCGACTAAGCAGGAGGTACAGACAATTGGCTACAAGATTTAAGGAAATGTACACGAACGAGATCGTTCCTGCAATGATCAAGAAGTTCGGTTATAAGAATATCATGGAAGTGCCGAAGCTTGATAAGATCGTTATCAACATGGGCGTCGGCGAAGCCAAAGATAATCCGAAGGCCCTGGAAGGCGCGGTCAATGATATGACCATCATCGCCGGACAGAAGCCGATCATCACCAAAGCGAAGAAGTCCATCGCGAACTTCAAACTGCGTGAAGGTATGAACATCGGCTGCAAGGTCACCCTTCGTGGTACCAAGATGTATGATTTCGCGGATCGTCTGATCAGCCTGGCTCTGCCTCGTGTTCGTGACTTCCGTGGTATCAACCCGAACGCCTTTGATGGCCGCGGCAACTATGCCCTGGGTATCAAGGAACAGCTCATCTTCCCGGAGATCAGCTATGACAAGATCGACAAGGTTCGTGGTATGGACATCATTTTTGTTACTACGGCTAAGACCGATGAGGAAGCAAAAGAGCTGCTGACCCTGTTCGGCATGCCCTTCGAGAAATAATTGGAGGATATTATGGCTAAAACATCCATGAAAATAAAGCAGACGAAAGCTCCGAAGTTCTCCACGCGCGCATACACCCGCTGCAAGATCTGCGGACGTCCCCATTCGGTTCTGCGTAAGTACGGTATCTGCCGTGTCTGCTTCCGCGAGTTGGCTTACAAGGGCGAGATCCCTGGTGTTAAGAAGGCCAGCTGGTAAGAAGCGGCAATATAGTTTGATAAGGAGGAAAGTCACATGTCAATGAGCGATCCTATTGCCGATATGCTCACACGTATCCGCAACGCGAACACTGCCAAGCATGATACCGTCGATGTACCGGCGTCCAAAATGAAGCAGGCAATCGCTGACATTTTGGTCAAAGAAGGATATATCAAGAAGTATGAGATAGTCGAGGACGGAAAGTTCCAGACCATCCGCATCACTATGAAATACGGCAGAGATAAAAACGAGAAGGTCATCTTCGGAATCAAGAAGATCTCCAAGCCCGGCCTTCGCGTATATGCTGGAAAAGACGAGCTGCCGAAGGTTCTCGGCGGCCTTGGAATTGCGATCATTTCTACAAACAAAGGCATCCTGACCGACAAGGAAGCTAGACAGCAGAACGTCGGCGGCGAAGTCCTCGCGTTTGTTTGGTAAATTAGGAGGTAGAACATGTCTCGAATCGGAAAATTACCTGTAGCGATTCCGGCCGGCGTTGAAGTCAAGATCTCAGATACCAACGTGGTTACCGTAAAGGGCCCGAAGGGAACTCTTGAGAAGCAGATGCCTGATGGAATCACCATTAAACAGGAAGGCGCGGAAATCATCGTAACGCGTCCGAATGATCTGAAAAAGTTCAGATCTCTGCATGGTCTGACCCGCGCGCTGATCCATAACATGGTCGTTGGCGTAACGGAAGGTTATGAGAAGACTCTGGAGATCAACGGTGTTGGTTATCGTGCGGCCAAGCAGGGCAAGAAGCTGAATCTGACCCTGGGCTATTCACACCCCGTAGAGATGGAAGACCCGGAAGGTATCGAAACCGTCGTTGAGGGTACCAACGTAATCAAGGTCCGTGGTATTGATAAGGAAAAGGTCGGCCAGTTCGCGGCTGAGATCCGCTTCAAGCGTCCGCCGGAACCCTATAAGGGCAAGGGCATCAAGTACGCTGACGAAGTGATCCGTCGTAAAGAAGGCAAGACCGGTAAGTAAAGGTAAAGGGGTGACATTTAATGGTAAGCAAAGCTTCAAAAAAGGTTAATCGCCAGAAAAAGCATTACAGAATGCGTAAAAATCTGATCGGTACAGCTGAATGCCCCCGCCTGAGCGTATTTCGCAGCAATCTGCACATGTATGCGCAGATCATTGATGATAAGACTGGAAATACACTGGTCAGCGCTTCCACCGTTGAGAAGGAACTGCGCGCCAAGCTTGAGAATACAAGCGATGTAGAGGCTGCAAAGGCTGTAGGAGAACTGGTTGCAAAGCGTGCGCTTGAAAAGGGCATCAACGAAGTCATTTTCGACCGCGGCGGATTCCTGTATCACGGAAAGATCCAGGCTCTTGCGGATTCGGCTCGCGAAGCCGGCTTGCAATTCTAAATCAGGAGGCTAAGCATGAGAAACAATAGAATCGATCCGAATACATTAGAAGATTTGGAGTCCCGCGTCGTTACGATCAAGCGCGTTTCCAAGACCGTAAAAGGCGGCCGTAACATGAAGTTCACCGCGCTGGTCGTCGTTGGCGACAAAAAGGGTCATGTCGGATACGGCCTTGGCAAGTCCACCGAAATTCCGGATGCTATCCGCAAGGGTGAGGACGCGGCTAAGAAGAATATGTTCACGGTTGCCCGTAACGATGTAGATTCCATCTACTATGATCAGCTGGGCAATTTCGGAAGCGCTTCCGTTCTGCTGAAGACCGCTGCCGAAGGTACCGGTATCATCGCCGGTGGTCCGGCCCGTGTCGTGCTGGAACTGTGCGGTATCCGCAACATCCGTACCAAGTCCCTGGGTTCCAACAACAAGAACAACGTTGTAGCTGCTACCTGCGAAGGTCTGAAGGCTCTGAAGACGCCGGAAGAAGTCGCTCGTCTGCGTGGCAAGAGCGTTGCGGAAATCCTGGGTTAAGGAGGATCCAAACATGGCAAAATTAGCAATTACATTAACAAAGTCCCCGATCGCCGCGATTCCGAAACAGCGCGCGACGGTTAAGGCCCTGGGCCTGTACAAGCTGCACAAGACCGTCGTCATGCCGGACAACGAAGCTGTCCGCGGCATGATCAAGAAGGTCGAGCACCTTGTAACCGTAGAAGAGATTGAGGAATAAGGAGGGCATACAATGAAACTTACGGATTTAAAGCCGGCCGAAGGCTCCAAGCAGGGTAACTGGAGAGTCGGACGCGGACATGGTTCCGGTAATGGTAAGACCTCCGGCCGCGGCCACAAGGGTCAGAAAGCCCGTTCCGGCGGCGGTGTCCGTCTCGGATTTGAAGGCGGCCAGATGCCTCTGTTCAGACGTATCCCGAAGCGTGGTTTCACCAACCGCAACACGAAGGATATCGTCGCGATCAATGTTGATCGTCTGAACATCTTTGAGGATGGCGCTGAGGTTACCGTAGCTGCTCTGTTAGAGAAAAATGTGATCAGCAACGCTCGCGATGGCGTTAAGATCCTTGGCAATGGTGAGCTGACCAAGAAGCTGACCGTTAAGGTAAATGCTGTAAGCGCCGGCGCGGCAGAAAAGATTCAGGCTGCCGGCGGCACTGTAGAGACGATTGAGTAATCTCCTATCTTAAGCGAAGGAGGACTTGAACATTGTTTAATGCAGTTAGAGATGCATTTAAGATTCCGGATCTGCGCAGAAGGATCCTGTACACGTTAGGCATGCTTGCTCTTGTCAGACTGGGTTCTGTTATGCCGAACCCGCTGCTGCGTGCCGATCTGGTGGACAGCATCTTCGGACAGGCTGGCGGCGCAATGCAGCTGTTCAACATCATGTCCGGTAATGCATTCCAGAACATGAACCTCTTTGCTCTGGGTATCATTCCGTACATCAACGCATCCATTATCATGAGCCTTCTTGCCATCGCGATCCCCCGTTTGGAGGAGATCCAGAAGGATGGCGAGACGGGCCGTAAAAAGATCGCTCAGTACACCCGTCTTTTGACTGTTGTGCTGGCGCTGATCCAGGCCTTCGCGATCACCTTCAGTCTTCGCTCCGGCCTCATCACTCAGATCAACCGCGTATGGGCCATGATCGTTTCGATCCTCGCCTTTACCGCCGGTTCCACGTTCATCATGTGGATCGGTGAGAACATCACCGAGAACGGTATCGGAAATGGTATTTC
>ONBQ01000109.1 GCA_900316145.1 uncultured Eubacteriales bacterium | reverse complement strand
TCGATCATATGAAGCTGTCGTTCCTGATCCAGCTCACTCATCACATCATCCAGTAAAAGAATAGGTGATGTCCCGATCTCTTCTTCCATCATCTCCATTTCAGCCAGTTTCATGGAAAGCGCAGTGGTTCGTTGCTGCCCTTGCGATCCATACACTCTGACATCTTTATCTGAAATGGTCATTCCTATATCGTCTCTATGTGGACCTGTTTGTGTGGACCCGATCAGGATATCCCTTTGCGCGGTATTTTTCAGTTTTTCAAGAAAGGCTTCCGCGTCCGGTTCCATGTTTTTCTCATAAGACAGCCTTAGATCCTCCGCGCCGTGAGATATCTTTTCGTGGATCAAGCTGGTCTTTTCAGACAATCTTTGAATAAAGGAATCCCGCATGGAGATCAGCCTGGTCCCATATTCCGCCAGCTGACCGTCCCAGACAGAAAGGCTTTCTTCATAGGAAAAGTGATAAGGATCCAGGTTCTTTAACAACTGGTTTCGTTGTTTCAGCACCTTATGATAGTTCTTTAAAGTGTGCAGGTAGACAGGATCCGTCTGGCAGATCTCAAGATCCATAAAGCGCCTGCGCCCGGCCGGACCGTTTTTGATCAGAGAAAGGTCCTCCGGCGAAAACATGACGACCGACAGACAACCGAAAAGGTCTTCTATGCGCCGGACCGGTTCCCGATTATAGGCCGCGCCTTTTCTGCCATTCTTTCTAAGATGGATCTCGATGATGTCCTGTTTTCTGCGGGTATACAGAAGCTTGATGAAGGCTTCATCCCGGTCATAAAGAATGCATTCTTTATCGAAGGAGGTACGATGCGAACGACCAGTAGCGCAAAAATAGATCGATTCCAGCAGATTCGTTTTTCCCTGGGCATTCTGGCCGTAGAAAATATTGACATGCTCATCAAATGTGATGTCCAGATCCTCCATATTTCGGAAGTTCTTGAGCATGAGCTGGTCCGCGTGCATTCTGTATCACCTCCTGCTTCCAGGTATCTCATAAAGGAATGGCGAGGGAGGACCCCCGCCATACTGTTTCATTGTTTTTCCGCTCGGATGATATATTCACCCACGTTTTCGATCTTGACCACATCTCCGTCGCGAAGTTTTTTACGGATCTCGAAGGCTTCCTGACCATTCACAAATACGGTACCGCTTTCGATGATCAGCTTCGCTTCACCGCCGCTCATGGCGATGTTTTCTTTTTTCAGAAATTGGTTGAGCTGGATATACTCTCCATAAATTGGACTTTCGATCATAGCAGGACCTCAGGAATGCAGACGGATGGGCAGGATGAAGTATTTGTAATCATCTCCGTCGACCGCCTGGATAATGCAAGGATTCAGAGAAGAAGCATACAGGATCTCCACTTCCTCATCATCGATGCTGCGCAGCGCTTCCAGATAATATCTGGGATTGAAAGCTACATTCAGTCCATCTCCATCGATCGTGATCGGCACTTCTTCATAAGCGCTTCCTTTTTCGGTATTGGAAGTAATGATCATGGTCTCGGAACCGATCTCAAGGCGGACCGGGCTGTTTTTGCTTTCCCGGCTGATCAAAGCAGCGCGGTCGATAGAATCGGTCAGCTCTTTGCGATTGACCCGTACACTGGTCGCGAAGCTCATGTTCAGGTTCCGCTCATACTGCAGATAATCACCATCCAGCAGACGTGTGACCACGATAGCATTGTTCATGGTGAACATGATATATTTGCCGGTAAAGACTACCTGCATCACAGCATCTTCTTCCGATTCCAGGATCTTATTGATCTCACTTAACGCCTTGCCCGGTACGACCACTTTAAAATCGATCGGGGAATTGATGGCTGTGCGGCGCATGGAAATACGGAATCCATCGACGGCGACCAGATGCAGATATCCGCCTCGGACATCGATCAGCTCACCGGTCAGGACAGGACGTCCGCTGTCTTCGGACGCGATGGAGAAAATGGTCTGACGGATCATGTCTTTAAAGGTTCCTTGAGAAATGACGAAGCCATTTTCGCTTTCTACACGGGGAAGCTGCGGGAACTGGGTCCCATCCTGTCCCGGAACCGTAAACTTGGACTTGGCGCAGCGGATGGTGATG
>ONBQ01000006.1 GCA_900316145.1 uncultured Eubacteriales bacterium | reverse complement strand
TTGGGTCTTGAGAAGCGTTTTCGTCCTCAAAGACCCAACTCCTCGCTTTTTGGGTCTTTGAAGGGTTTTTTCGCTTCTGAGACCCAACCGAAAGGGCAAATAACAAAAAAGATCCGCCGTCAAGGGACACTGTTAGGATAAGTGTTTCCTGTCGGCGGATCTTTCTTATCTTTGTGGAAACTATTCGCAAAACATTGGGTCTTGAGAAGCATTTTCGTCCTCAAAGACCCAACTGCACGCATTTTGGGTCTTTGAAGGGTTTTTTCGCTTCTGAGACCCAGCTGAAAGGGTTTCGGCTGGATCCTGGAAGCTTAAGATAAGCACCGAAAGAATAGGCAGGGATAATTAACTGCGTGTGGCGCTGCTTGGTTCTTGACTTAACATATCTCTAAATCAAGCAGTGTCACGAGGTGCCTTGTTTCAAAGCCCCTTGCTGCTTCTAACTTACAAACCCAGGCCATCGGTCCAGGTCTTGAGGTCGGCTTCGGAGATCTGGCCACCCAGACGTTTGCCGGGATCGACTTTGGCTTCAGGCCCGACCAGGGTCTGGATGCGCTCGGCGGTCTTTCCGATGCCGCTTCCGCCGGAGGTGCAGAAGGGGACGATCTTCTTGCCGGCAAAGTTGTAGGCGGTCAGGAAGGTGTCAACGACGCTGGGCTCGCGGCCCCACCAGACGGGGAAGCCGACGAAGATGACGTCGTACTGATCCATGTTCTCGACGCAGCCAGTCGTGGCCGGGCGGCAGTTGGGGTCGCTCATTTCCAGGGTGCTGCGGGACTGCTTGTTGGTCCAGTCCAGGTCTTCCCGGGTGTAGGGCGCCTCCGGGCAGATCTCGAACAGGTCGGCGCCTTCAGCGTTGGCCAGTTCTTTGGCTACGTGCGCGGTTACTCCGCTTGCGGAAAAATACGCGACTAATACTTTGCTCATAACAGTTTCCTCCTCTATGATATTTTTAAGATGCCCAGTTCATTCAGCTGGCCTTGGGTCCGGATGCCGCGGCAGTAGGCGGCCAGCAGGGCCCCATCGCTAGTCTCAAAAAGGGAAGTATAGCAATACCCTCTTTCCGGATCGTCTTCTATGTTGATGGGATCGCTCCAGGTCCGGCCATCATCCCGGGAAAGGCGGCAGACCAAGGGCGTACGGTCTCGGCCGGGCTTGGGGTTGTAGAACGATACAATCCCTCCGTCACGCAGGCGGATGACGGACATCGGTGACAGGGGCGAGGTGAAGATGGTCGGCTCCGGGGTGGAGAAGCTCTCTCCACCGTCTTGGGAGAAGCACTGATATTGGCTGCCAAGGGCCGTCCTCGCCCACAGCCACAGGGAGCCATCCTCCATCTCCAGGAGACCCGGCTCCTGCAGGAAGCTGCGCGCGCCGGTAAGCGATATGCGCGCGTCTGTCATCTGGAAGGAAGCCCCGTCATCATCGGAGGCCAGGAGGTAGACCGTGCTGTTGAAATTGACGGCTTCGAACCGGTCATACACTCTCAGCCACACATAGCCGGCCTTAAGCTTCCGGTCCATGGAGGCCTCCAGCGGGCCGTTCTCGTGGCGGGCTATGGGCACGAGCAGGCGGCCGTTGCGCAGGCGGATCAGGCGCTGATTATTGATCACGAAATACCCTTTCGGAAGGTCCAGGGCGCACCGCTCCGGGCGGAAGCCGCTTCCCCGCCAGACCGCCCGACCGATACCTGAGGAACCGTCCATCTCCTTGATCAGGAAGTAGAAACAGGGCGTTCCGTCACGCAGGGGCATGGCGGAAACACTCATGATGTTCCAGGTGCCAAAGTCCTCCGCACGGGCCACACACTCCGGCTCGCTCCAGGACTCGCCCTCATCCTCCGAGCGGATCATGTAGACGTCGGAAGAGGCATCGTCTCCCGCGTCGGCCGACATAAAGCGGCTGAACGCGAACCAGATCTGTCCGTTCGGGGCCCGCAGAAAATCGCCCTCGCTGTTGCGGGCGTTGGCCATGTCCGGCAAAAGGTCCAATACTAATTTAGTGTTCATCTTGAAGCTTCTTTTCTTTCGCTTTATTTTAAGTGTATTATATCATATTTCACGCGAAAGTTCTCCCGCTTTTAAAAGAAATTCAGGTGCCCCCCTCAATCCAGATTACTTGATTTTCGTTTTCGTCTCATTCAAATACAGTACTTGATCGAACAGCTACTTGATTCTGAAAATAATGAGCACCAGATCAAGTAATTAATTCGGAAAATTGATCGATAGTACCTGATGCCCAATGCATTAACCGCATTGAAACCTTCCCCCGGGTGTGGTAGTATGGATGTATCAATTCAAGGAAGAAGGCTCATCATGAACCATTATGATATCGCCGCTTACATTTGGCCCGCCTACACAGGGGACGAGCCCCGCAGCCGCATCTTCTGGCCGGAGGCCATCACAAAAGCCCTGCAACTGGCCAAAGAGTATGCGGATCAGCATCTCCAGCAGCCACCGCTCATCACCATCAACAGCTGGAACGAGTGGACCGAAAGCAGCTACCTTCAGCCGGATGACCGCTACGGGTACGGCTATCTGAATGCCGTAAAGAAAGTGTTCGGACATGGCTGATCAGATCATCATCCACGTGGACATGGACGCCTTCTACGCCTCGGTGGAGGTGCGCGATGACCCCTCCCTGCGCGGCAAGCCGCTGGTCATAGGCAGTCTTCCGCAGGAGCGCGGCGTCGTGGCCACCTGCAGCTACGAAGCCCGCAAGTATGGCATCCACTCCGCCATGAATATCAAAGAAGCCTTCAGCCTGTGCCCGCACGCCGTCTTCATGCACCCCAACTTTGAAAAATACTCCGCCGTCTCGCGCCAGCTGCACGAGATCTGGAACACCTACGCCACCGCCTCCGAATACGTCGCCCTGGATGAAGCCTACCTTGACGTCACACAGACCGCTGTTACGCTGGAGGGTGCGCGTTCCATCGCCCATACCATCAAGCAGCGGACCCGCGACGAGCTCGGGCTGACCTGCTCCGTCGGCATCGGCTACTCCAAGACCTCCGCCAAAACGGCCAGCGAAGAAAAGAAACCTGACGGCTATTTCGAGATCCCCACACCGGAGGGCTTCGTGCGCCTGGTGCAGGACCGCGACGTGCGTGTCCTCTACACCGTTGGCGCCAAAACGGCCGAAAAACTGGCCACCATCGGCATCCGCGCCGTCCGCGACATCACCGCCCGCTCGGAGGATGTCATCCGCCTGCTGGGCAAGCCCGGCCAGTGGATCGTGCGCCTCGCCTCCGGCATCGATGACCGCAAAGTCGTCCCCTACCGCGCCGAGGACGCCAAGTCCATCGGCCGCGAGCTCACCTTCCAGGAAGATGTCAATGACTGGACCTACATCCGCGACGTCCTGCTTCTGCTCTCCCTGAGCGTAGCCCACCGCGCCCGCCGGGTCGGCCTGTTCGGCGGCGGCGTCACCCTCAAGATCACCTACGCCGACATGAAAAGCATCTCCCGCTCCCGCCTGACGGACGCCTGCGACACCCCGGCTCAGATCTTCGAAGAGGCGGCCCGCCTGCTGACCCAGGTCGACCACCGTCCCATCCGCCTGGTCGGCGTCTCCCTCTATGATCTGTCCAGCGAAAAGTGGCGGCAGCTTACCTTCTCTGACCTGAAAGGATCCGAGGCGCCTGACCCCCTGCCCATGTACCTGGAGGATCTGGGCATGCGCTATCACCTGGATTTCGCCGGCCACCTGGAGCAGCTGTCCCACGGCGAGACCCTGTACCGCACGGTGGAATATATGCGGAAACATAAGTAGGCTGGGTCTTTTAAGGGGTTTTTCGCTTCTGAGACCCAGCCGAAAGGACGAATGACAAAGATGATCCGCAATCAAGGAAGTCCGCAGCAGATCTACACTCTTATGAAGAGTGTGATGGGAGAAGGTTTCTTTGGGCTATAAGAAAGACCCGGCCATTCGGCGGGTGCTCATAAGAAAGTATTGAGTCAAAATGATATGGCAGCTGTCTATACAGGTTGGCGAAAAATTGAATCGGGTGGTTGTGAACAAGTCTTGTTCATGCCACCCGATTCCTCATTCGATTTTGAGCATCCGATATCCAATACCCACATGTGTCTGAATAAATTCCGGAGAGTCAGCGGTTGGCTCGAGTTTTTTGCGAAGCGTGACCATAAATACCCGTAGAGAGGCGATATCATTATCCCAGCTTCGTCCCCATATGTTTTGGGTGATATACGTATGCGTTAATACCTTTCCGGTGTTTTTGGCCAGAAGGCAGAG
>ONBQ01000016.1 GCA_900316145.1 uncultured Eubacteriales bacterium | reverse complement strand
TGATTCCGAAAATGAAGAACTGCACGATATCTGGCTGGAATTGTTTTCCATCGCGGAAGCCGGGGATGATACCTACAATATTCTGCATTATCTGTCCAACAGACCCTATTCTTCCATGGATCTGGATGGCCTGGAGCACGAGCATAAAAAGATCGGCCTGTTGCTGTACTATTCCTGGAAACACTCCATTACGGAGTATTCGGAAGCCCTGCTGGAGCGTAAACGCAAAGTTTGCGAGGAGATGATCCGTCAGCTGTCCAGTCAGAACTATTCCGAACGGAAATGTCCGATATGCGGTACCCGATTGGCCTGGAACTGGCCTTACCGCGTTTGTAATGATTGTTTTGAGAAAAATGGAAACGTGCGGTCTTATCGCCGCCGACACAGGAGGAACTGACCATGCTGCCTTCACAAAAACTGCGTGAGATCGCGCCGGAACTGGATCCGTTGCGTCTGGGCACCGGATGGAGCGTTGAAGACTTGTCCCGTCCGCAGATCATTATTGAAAGCACCTTCGGAGACAGTCATCCCGGCAGCGGGCATTTGATGGAACTGGTGGAAGAAGCCAGAAGGGGCGTAAGAGACGCAGGCGGGTTTGGCGCCAGATACTTTACTACGGATATCTGTGATGGAGAAGCCCAGGGCCATGACGGCATCAATTACTCACTGGCTTCCCGGGATATGATCGCCAACATGATCGAGATCCATGCCAATGCTACGCCTTTCGACGGCGGAGTATTTATCGCAAGCTGTGATAAAGGTATGCCGGCGCATCTTATGGGGCTGGCCCGTGTCGATGTGCCCTGTGTCGTGGTGACCGGCGGTGTGATGGATGCCGGACCGGATCTGCTAACGTTGGAGCAGATCGGAGCCTATCATGCCATGTTTGAACGGGGTGAGATCACAGAAGAGCAGATGACGTTTTATAAGCAGCATGCCTGCCCGTCCTGCGGAGCCTGTTCCTTCATAGGAACGGCTTCCACCATGCAGATCATGGCAGAAGCTTTGGGCCTCATGCTGCCCGGAACCGCTCTTATGCCGGCCACTTCCAAAGAGCTTAGAGAAGCGGCCTATGAAGCCGGTAAGCGTTCAGTAGAACTGGCTCGCCTTGGTATGAAGCCTTCTGATTTTATCACGATGGATTCCTTTGAGAACGCCATTCTGGTCCATGCGGCCATCTCCGGATCGACCAACTCATTGCTGCACCTGCCGGCCATCGCCCACGAATTCGGCCTGACCATCGATGGAGATACCTTTGACCGGCTGCATCGCGGCGCCCATTATCTGCTGGATATCCGGCCGGCCGGGTTCTGGCCTGCCCAGTATTTCTATTATGCAGGCGGTGTTCCGCGGATCATGGAGGAGATCAAGTCCTTCCTGCATCTGGATGCCATGACGGTCACAGGAAAGACTGTAGGCGAGAATCTGGAGGACCTTAAGTCCAATGGCTTTTATGACCGCTGTGACGCGCTTCTTCAGGAAAAGGCTCCGGGACATACCTGGCAGGAGATCATCCGCCCGTTTGACCAGGCCTTTGGCGAGGATGGCAGCATAGCCGTGCTCTATGGCAATATCGCGCCTTTAGGCGCTGTCGTAAAGCATACCGTCGTGCCCAAGCCCATGTGGAAAGCCATTCTGAAAGCCCGCCCGTTTGACTGCGAGGAGGATGCCATCGAGGCTGTCCTGACGCATAAGATCCGTCCGGGCGATGCTGTCATCATCCGCTATGAAGGCCCCAAGGGTTCCGGCATGCCGGAAATGTTCTATACTACAGAAGCCATCGCCTCCGATGAAGAATTAGGCGCGTCCATTGCCCTGCTTACGGATGGACGCTTCTCCGGTGCGTCCAAGGGACCGGCCATTGGCCACATCTCTCCGGAAGCCGCGGAAGGCGGACCGATCGCCTGCATCGAAGAGGGGGACCTGATCGAGATCGATATTCCGAACCGGATCCTTCGGCTGGTCGGCCTGCATGGAGAAACGTGTTCTGAGCAGACCATAGAGGAAGCCTTGCGGGACCGCAAAGAAGCTTTGCCGCCTTTTACCTCCAAATATACAAAAGGAGCGCTGAAGATCTATTCTGAACACGCCGTTTCTCCTATGAAAGGCGGATATATGCAATGACAGACCGGAAAGTCTATCTGGAATACCTTTATAAAACAGCCGGCCCGGTTCTGGAAGCGCCCTGCCTTCGGGATGTTAAGATCGAGCAAAAGGCAGACCGGTCTAAGTGCACCTGGATGGAGGCCGTCGGCCGACTGATCTGCGGGATCGCTCCCTGGCTGGAATCAGCATCAGCCGATGAGCAGGAAGAAACGCAAAAACAACGGTATCGCATGCTGTGCAGGAACTTGATCACGAGGCAATTCGATCCGGATTCCAAAGACTATATCCATTTTACAAAGGATGAGCCTCAATTCCTGGTCGACCTTGCTTTCCTGGCAGAAGGAATGCTAAGAGCCCCTCATGAACTGATCGATCTGTTGGATCCGGACATTCTGAAATCTATCACAGATGTGATGATCCGCTCACGAGCCATCCGTCCGTATGAAAGCAATTGGCTTTTGTTTTCCGCGATGGTCGAGGCTTTGATCTTCAAACTGACCGGATCGTATGAGAAAGAGCCGGTCCAATATGCCTTTGATCGGCTGGAAAGCTGGTATAAGGGAGATGGAGTGTACGGTGACGGGCCGGAACTGGCCTGGGATTATTACAACAGTTATGTGATCTATCCCATGCTCATGGAACTGCATGACATCTTTCCGGAGCTTTCGGATAAGAAGCAGAAAGACCGATTGCTTCTTCGCGCGAAGCGTTACGCGGCTATACAGGAAAAGATGATCGCACCGGACGGTACCTTTATCGTGACCGGCCGGTCCATCGCCTATCGCTGCGGGGCCTTTCATCATCTGGCCAATATGGCGCTTAGAGAAGAATTGCCGCAGGAGCTATCTTACGGCGCGGTCCGCTGCGCTTTGGGAGAAGTGATCCAGAGAACGCTCTGGCCGGCATCTTTCCGAGAGGATGGGTTCCTTGCTATCGGCGTCTGCGGCTCGCAGCCATCTCTGGGTGAGCCCTATATCTCCACAGGAAGCTTGTATCTGTGTCTGACAGCTTTCCTGCCGCTTGGTCTTTCTCCGGACGCTCCGTTCTGGACCGAGGCTGATCAAGATTGGACACAAAGACGCTTATGGAAGGGGCAGGATATGGCCCGGGACATAAGCTATCATGAATGATGCAGGAGGAAATTGATTGAATATAAGCTCTCTCTTTATCGGAAGAGAACCTTTGACAGAAAAAGAATTGAGACAACAGTCGCCGATCGCGTTAGCCTATGTGGGCGATACGGTGTTTGATATGTATTTACGCAGCCGTCTGGTAGCCTTTACGGATATGACGCCGCAAAGACTGCATCGCACTGCGTCTAAGTTCGCGAATGCCGGCGCCCAGGCGCAGATCATGTATCGTATCGAACATGTTTTAAGCGAGGAAGAGCATGAGGTATTCCGTCATGGCCGCAACGCGAAAAGCCATACGATACCCAGAAACGCCTCTCCTTATGACTATCGCATGGCGACCGCCTTTGAATGTGTTCTGGGCTATCTGTATTTGAACGGTCAGGATGAGCGGCTGCAGGAGATTCTGGAACTGGCCGTTCCTGATCTGCAGGAGGAATCCGTGTTATGAGTATGATGTATGTGATCGGCCGAAATGCTGTTGCCGAAGTGCTGCGCTCCGGCCGTAAGATCGAGAAGATCTACGCTTTAAAATCTTCAGAAGATGCGCGTTTAAAAGAGATCCTGGATGCGGCCAAAGCGCAGAGGATCCCGGTCGAATTCAAGTCCAGGGATCAGCTGACACGCCTGCAGGCGGGGAATCATCAGGGGGTCGTAGCGGCGTGTGAAGGGTATGATTTTTCCGATGTCGATACGATCCTGGATAGGGCTAGACAAAAAGGGGAGGATCCTTTCGTCCTGATCCTGGAAAGCATCCAGGACCCGCACAATCTCGGAGCTATCCTGAGAACTGCGGAAACAGCCGGCGTGCATGGTGTCATTATCGGGAAAAACCGATCCGTCGGATTGACCTATGCAGTGGCCAAAACAGCCGCCGGCGCACTGGAATATGTTCCGGTCGCTCAGGTGACGAACCTGGTCCGGACCATAGATGACCTGAAAAAAGAAGGTCTCTGGGTCGCCTGCGCGGATATGGATGGAGAACTGATCTATCAGACCAACCTGAAGGGCCCCATGGCCCTGGTCATAGGCGGGGAGCATGAGGGGATCGGCCGCCTGGTCAAAGATCATTGTGATCTGACATTGAGTTTGCCAATGGCCGGCAGGATCACTTCACTCAACGCCTCAGTGGCGGCGGGCATCATCATGTATGAGGTCGTCCGGCAGCGCCTTTCCTAAACAAAAAACATCTCTTAAGGAGAAAACACATTGAATCAGAAAAGTGATGAGCAGTTGATCGAACTGATCCAGGGGAAGGATCCCGATCTGCATCAAAAAGCGATAGATGAGATCTTTTCCCGCTATAAAGAATATGTGAAAAAACGTACCATTCCTTACTTTATGATGGGAGCTGACAAGGAGGATCTGATCCAGGAAGGTATGATCGGCCTGTATAAAGCAGTCGTCAGTTTCGATCCGGACAAAGAAGCTTCCTTTCAGACCTTTGCGGATCTTTGTATCCGTCGACAGATCCTGACAGCAGTCAAATTTTCCAATCGATTAAAACATTACCCTTTAAATCATTCGATCTCCTTGAACAGCGCGATCCAGCAGGAGGATGGGGAAGATCAGGAGCTTACCCTGATCGATCAGCTTACCTCCGATCGGATCGATAATCCGGAGGAGATCCTGGTCAGCCGGGAAGAGAGGGCCCGCCTGGAAGCCAGGATCCTGGAAAAACTCAGTTCCTTGGAAATGAAAGTCATGGGGCTGTACATCAGTGGTCTGAACTATCAGGAGATAGCGAAAGCACTGGATCGGTCGCCCAAATCGATCGATAACGCGCTGCAGCGCGCGCGTAAAAAGGCCAATGAAGTCCTGGAGAAGCACTGATCTGTCCATTTTTCCCTAAATGGAACCATTTATCCCAAAGGGATTCCATTTTTCCCTGCTTGTTTTATAATGGGATCATCTTATTGAAGGGAGGAAATCAAATGAACTGGTTATATGTATGGTTGGGTATTTTGATTTTTACCGTCATTCTGGAAGCTTCCACCATGCAGTTGACATCCATTTGGTTCGCGATCGGAGCGTTATGCGCCTGGATCATTTCTATCATCAAGGGTCCGGTATGGCTGCAGGTCATGGCCTTCGCTCTAGTTTCAGTGCTGACCCTGATCTTTACCCGTCCAGTCGCGTTGAAATATCTGAAACCCAAGCAGACGAAGACCAATGCCGATGCTATCCCCGGTAAGGAAGGGATCGTTGTAACGCCCATCCGTCCGGTAGAGGGCATAGGGCAGGTCAAGATCGAAGGAATGGTCTGGTCCGCTAAGCCGGAAGATGGACAATCGGAATTTGAAGTCGGTGATCGGGTCCTGGTGGTCCGGATCGAAGGTGTTAAAGCCGTCATTCGTGCTGTTTCAGAAACAAGATTCGCATAAAAAAGATATTCAATAAAGGAGGAACTATTCCATGACTACGTATATCATTGCTGGTGTTATCTTGCTGGTAGCTATTATTCTGGCCAGTAATTTCCGCATCGTTCCCCAGGCCAATGCCTATGTAGTAGAACGCTTAGGCGCCTATAAACAGACTTGGGAAGTCGGTCTGCATTTCCTGGTTCCCTTCATTGACCGCGTCGAGAGAAAGGTCAATCTGAAGGAGCAGGTCGCGGATTTCCCGCCTCAGCCTGTTATCACCAAGGATAATGCCACCATTCAGATCGATACCGTTGTTTTCTTCCAGATCACAGATCCCAAGGCTTACACCTATGGCGTAGAAAAGCCCATGATCGCGATCGGAAACCTGTCCGCGACCACCCTTCGTAATATCATCGGTGATCTGGAACTGGATGAGACCTTTACGTCCCGTGATATCATCAACACCAAGATGCGCACCATCCTGGATGAAGCGACTGACCCCTGGGGCATCAAGGTCAACCGCGTTGAAGTTAAGAACATCATTCCGCCGGCTGAGATCCAGCAGGCCATGGAGAAGCAGATGAAGGCTGAGCGTGAGAAGCGTGAATCCGTCCTTCGCGCGGAAGGTGCCAAGCAGTCTCAGATCCTGGTTGCGGAAGGTAAGAAAGAAGCCCAGATCTTGGAAGCCGAAGCTGAAAAGCAGGCCGCGATCCTCCGCGCTGACGCGGTTCGCGAAGCCAAGATCCGTGAGGCGGAAGGTGACGCGGAAGCTATCCTGAAGGTCCAGAAAGCTACGGCTGAAGGTATCCGTATGATCAAGGAATCCGCTCCGGATACCGGCGTTATTTCCCTGAAGAGCCTGGAAGCCTTCGCGAAGGCGGCCGATGGCAAAGCAACCAAGATCATCATCCCGTCCCAGCTGCAGTCCCTGGCCGGTCTTGTGACCTCCGCTATGGAAATCGCGAAAACCGAGACGGAGACCGAGGAATGATCCTTTTATAAATAACATACCAAGGTCCTGTTCTGAATAGAACAGGACCTTTTTTCGTATGCTTTTACTAAAATGAAGTTGATTTTAAAGGCCTGATGGAGTAAAATATAAAAAAACTATACAAAAGGAACCAGAAGATATATATGGATGATCAGGGTTTTATGCGAGAGGCGCTCATAGAAGCCAGAAAGGCCTTTGACGTCGATGAAACGCCGATCGGCTGCGTGATCGTGCATGAGGGTGAGATCATTGCCCGAGGGTACAATCAAAGAAATACAGCCGGATCGGTGCTTTCCCATGCTGAATTGGAAGCGATCGCGATCGCATGTCGAAAGATTGGTGACTGGCGTCTGGAGAACTGTACCATCTATATTACATTGGAGCCCTGTCCCATGTGCGCAGGAGCCATCGTGCAGGCCAGGATCCCCCGGGCCGTGATCGGAGCGATGAATCCTAAAGCCGGGTGCGCCGGTTCCATCCTGGATCTTTTGCATGTTCCTACTTTCAATCACCAGGTCGATGTGACCACCGGAGTCCTGGAAGAAGAAAGCCGTATCTTGCTGCAGGAGTTTTTCCGCAAGCTGAGAGAGCGAGATAAAAGAAAAAAAGAAGAAGAGAGGGAGCAAAATGGTCAGATCGGATAAGACACCGCTGTTTGCGGTCATCGATATCGGCAGCGGCCAGGTCAATCTGAAAATAGCGCAGATCCCGCAAAACGGACACAAACTGCAATTGCTGGAAGAAGTTACGAAGTCTCTGCCGATCGGGCGTGACACCTTCTCCAGCGGCCGTATCAGTCCGGAAATGCTGGAACAGCTTTGTCAGACATTGAGCGGGTTCCGTCAGCTCATGAGAGAGTATAAGGTGCGCCGTTACCGCGCGGTAGCCACCAGCGCTTTCCGGGAAGCGAAAAACCGGGAATATGTATTGGAGCAGATCAAAGTTCAGACCAATATCAATGTGGAGATCCTGGGCGGTTCGCAGGAACGGTATTATACCCAGATGTCAGTACGTCACAGCACACCATCCTTCGATAAACTGCGTAAGGAAGGCGTCCTGGTCCTGAATATTGGCTCCGGTACTTTGCAGATGTGCGGTTATGGCAAAAACGGCCTGGAATTCAACCAAAGTTATCCTTTGGGATCCCTTCGCATCCGCCAGCTGTTGTCTTCCGTAGAAGAGAATTCCCTGCAGTTCCCCCGTGTTCTGGAAGAATATGTTCTGACTCATATCGGGGACCGGCTGTTCCCGTTCAATAATCTCATCGTTACAGGCGCTATCGTGGATCGCCTGCGCACCAGCGGTATCCTGAGTTCCAAGAGTAAAAAATCTGATTTTGATCAGGTATATGCCCGCCTCCTTTCCATGCCGGTCCATACGTTGGCCGAACGGTATCACCTGGAGACTGGCAGAGCGCAAATGGTCCTGCCGGCTATGATCCTCATCCATACGGTCTGGACGCGTCTTCAGAAGAGCGATCATCTGCTTTGCCCGCATAGTTCCATGACAGAAGGTATTCTGCTTGAGATCGCGGGAACCTACCTGAATGAGGAAGATGAATCGTTCCGGGATGATATCATCAGCGGCGCGCGGGTCATGGCTATGCAGTACAGCCAGGATGAAAAACATGTCAATGATGTCATGGAAAAGGCCATGCTGCTGTTTGATAAAGTGGCCAGGAATCAAGGCCTGACAAGCCGTCATCGCATGCTCCTGCAGATCGCGGTACTGTTCCATGACAGCGGCAAGACCATCAATGTAGCGGAGCATGATGTCTATTCGGCCATGCTTGTTCTATCCAGCGATATCGTTGGCTTAAGCGCGGAGGAGCAGAAGATCGTAAGTCTCATCGTCCGGTATCATGAGGATGATGAACTCGATGAAGCCAATCCGGATTATCTTGCCCTGACCCATAAAAACCGAATGGTCGTCTCCAAGCTGATTGCGATCCTGAAGCTGTCCAATGCTATGGATGCCAGTCATAAACAGAAGCTGACGCAGATGAGCGTGACCATAAAAGAGGGTAAGCTTCGCATCCGCATGACCCCGCGTGAAAGCTATGTGCTGGAGAAATGGATGTTCGATCGTTTCAGTGCTTTCTTTTATGATGTATTCGGCCTGGAACCGCAGCTTAAGATCACAAGAGAATAACACCATAATATAAAAGGAGATCCTCATGATCGGAGAACAATATAATAAACCTGAAAACCTGATCAGCCGGGAACTGAGCTGGCTTGAATTCAACCAGCGCGTTCTGGATGAAGCGACAGATCCTAAGAATCCGCTTTTGGAGCGAGGCAAGTTTCTCTCCATCACCACGTCCAACCTGGATGAATTCTTCATGGTCCGCGTCGGTTCCCTGAAAGACCATATCCACAGTGAGATCAATAAACCGGATCCGGCCGGATTAACGCCGAAACAGCAGATGAAGCGGGTGGCAGTCCGCACGCATACCATGATCGAAGATCAGTACGCCATCTATAATGATTCCTTCCTCCCCAAACTGAAGGAAGAAGGGATCGAGATCCTGTCGGCAGAGGATCTGACGGATGAGGAAAAAGAAAAAACGGCCCGTTATTTCGCGGAGGAAGTATTCCCTGTGCTGACTCCCATGGCAGTGGATCCCGGCCGTCCGTTCCCGCTGATCCTGAACCGAAGCCTGAACTTAGGCCTTATGATCGAAAAAGCGGAGGATCAGGAACTGATCTTTGCGACCGTTCAGGTGCCGTCCGTCCTTCCTCGCATCTTCCCGCTGAGTGAGGATAAGCGCCGCATGATCCTTCTGGAAGACGTCATCCGTCTGCATGTAGGGTCCCTGTTCCCGAACCAGAAGATCCTTTGTGTCACCTGTTACCGCATCACCAGAAACGCGGATATGGAGTTTAAAGAGGAAGACGCGCCGGATCTGCTGGAAGAGATGGCTAAATCAGTCAAGCAGAGAAAATGGGGACAGGCCGTTCGTCTGGAGATCTCGGATCCTACGGATGAGAAGATTCTGGAATACCTGAAAGAGGCTCTGGAGGTCGAGAATAAGGATATCTATTATATCCCGGGCCCGCTGGATCTGGGCTTTGTATCCAAACTGTCCAAGATCCCGAATACGGACCATCTGCAGTTCGCGCCTCTGGTCCCACAGACGCCGCAGGATCTGTTCGGCGAGAAAGATATCTTCGAAGCGATCCGCAAGAATGATATTCTGATGCAGCATCCTTATGAGTCCTTTGATCCGGTCGTGCGCTTTGTGGCGAAAGCGGCGGAAGACCCGGACGTATTGGCGATCAAACAGACCTTATACCGTGTCAGCGGACAGTCTCCCATTATCCGTGCTTTGGCCAAAGCCGCGGATAATGGAAAACAGGTTACCGTACTGGTCGAAGTCAAGGCCCGCTTTGATGAGGAAAACAACATTCACTGGGCCAGACGCCTGGAGCAGGCCGGCTGCCACGTTATCTATGGACTGGTCGGATTGAAAACGCATTGCAAGATCACCCTGGTCGTCCGCAGAGAGGATGAAGGGATCCGCCGTTATGTGCACATGGGCACCGGCAACTACAATGATGTGACCGCCCGCCTGTACACGGATATGGGCTTATTCACCTGCAAAGAAGCCTTTGGCATGGATGCTTCCTATCTCTTCAACAGCCTGTCCGGCTACGGAGATCCGCCGGAATACTATAAGGTGGCGACGGCTCCTTTAGGCCTTAGAAGCCGCTTCCTGAGCCTGATCGAGCGGGAAAAGCAGCACGCCTTGAATGGGGAAGAGGCCCACATCATCGCGAAAGTCAACTCCCTGCTGGATACAGAGATCATCTGCGCCTTGTATGAAGCCTCCCAGGCCGGCGTCAGGATCGATCTGATCGTGCGCGGTATCTGCTGCATCCGTCCGCAGAAAAAGGGAGTATCTGAGAATATCCATGTCCGCAGCATCGTAGGATGGCTTCTGGAACACAGCCGCGTCTATTATTTCCTGAATGGCGGAAATGAAGAGATCTTCCTGTCCAGCGCGGACTGGATGCCCAGAAACCTGGATCGACGCGTGGAACTGATGTTCCCGATCGAGGATACGGATGATAAAGAGCGTCTCAAGGACATCCTGCATATCTTGCTGAGCGACAATCAAAAAGCGCGTGTCATGGACCAGGATGGCAATTATACAAGGATCCGTGAGCCGGAGATGCCTTCCGTCAATGCGCAGGAGACTTTCTATCAGCAGGCAGTCGAAGCGGCCAGACAGTATGAGGCATCCTTGAAATCTGAGGTATTTCGTCCTATGAGAAGCCCTGAGGAAACGCCGCGCTTCGAAGAAGAGGAGCAGTGATCATGGAGAGTCCAACTCCGGATAAACAAAAAAAACGCTGGGTACATATTCTGCTATGGTCATTGGCTGATCTGCTTTTGGTCATTCCGGTTTTGATCGTCCTTTGGTTTTTCGGCCAGATGATCGATAAAAAGAAGAATGATACCGCCCCGGACGAAAGCTCCGCTTTGTATTATGAAATGGACGATCCCTGGGGCGATGATCTCTTGACAGGAGGTTCGATATGACACAGTTTCGAAGAGGTTTGCCGGAAGAAATGCCGGATATTCTTGATTTCGGTAATTATGTGTTCAGCCACGCACATCGTCCTCATGATTTCCGAAGCCTGATCCCGAAAGTTTACGGAGAAGGACATGAAGACAGTGCTGCCTTCCATTTTCTGGCACTGGAAGAGGGTCGTATCCGCGGTATGATAGCCGCGTATCCGCATCAGTACCATGTGGGCTCGGAGGTGCTCAATACCCGTTTCATTGGAACGGTCAGTGTCCATCCTTATTCCCGTGGTTCAGGCTACATGAAGCATCTGATGCAGGATGTGGAAGATGCCTGCATCGCCGAGAATGTGGACATCGCGTTTTTAGGCGGGCAGAGACAGCGATATCGTTATTTCGGATATGAAGTCGGCGGCATGGCCATCCGGTTTGATTTGACAAAAGCCTGCCTCAAGCACACCGAGAAACCGGAGGAAGAGCGGATCAGCCTGGTTCCGATCGAGGAAGATGATCTGGAGCTTCAAGATCTGGCGTTTGGTTTTTATGAGACGAGACCCGTGACCGGACGCTCCCGGGAAGAATTCTATGAAGTGCTGTGCACCTGGAACAGCCGGCCCTTTGCGGTCTTCCTGGATACCGACTGTGTAGGTTACCTGGTAGCGAACGGGAATACGGTTTTTGAAGAGACCATGGATCCTGAGCTGCTTCCTTCCGTGCTTTCTGTCTATATGCGGGATTACGGTCCGTTTGATGGCTTGAAGCTGATGGCGCGCGCTTATGAAAAAGACGTGATCGATGTATTGTCCGATATCGCGGAGAATTCCTCCATCGTCGAAAACCATCAATTCAAGATCTACAATTGGCCCAAAGTCCTGAAGGCCTTCCTGGAACTGAAAAACAGTCATGATCCTCTTTCTGACGGGTGTCTGTCATTGACCATTGAGGGAGAAGGCAGCGTACTGATCGTAGTGTCCGAAGGCAAGGTCGAAGTTCAAGAGTATGAAACGGATGAGCCGGATCTGGTCCTGAAACCGACACAGGCCATTCGTACCTTGACAACTCCGGAATACTGGTACCGGGGCCTCCATTCCGAAAAGATACCGGAAGGATGGTTCCCCTTGACCTTTGGCCTTACGGCTTTGGATGAGTTTTGATCAAATACAAAAACGGCTTTGAGAGATTGCTCTCCCAAAGCCGTTTTATTCTTGTTTTTTGATCAATCACCGAAAGTGATACCCATGTTCTTGGCCGCGCGGACCACCTGATGATCCACAGGCACGAACTTGGTGATGCCTGCGACCTCAGCCAAGGTGTTGTGTCCGATCTTGCCATTGATCATGGCGACCGTCTGACCATAGTTCTCATCTTTGATAAGCTGAGCACCATAAACGCCAAACTGGGTGGCCAGCAGGCGGTCATACGGAGAAGGACTGCCGCCGCGCAGATAATGTCCGGGCACGACCACGCGTGTCTCCAGACCGGTCGCTTTCTGAATGTGATCAGCCAGCATGAAGGAATTGGAGGAGAAGCCCGCTTCCTTGATGGCGGTCAAGCGCTCACGGCGCTTCATTTTTGACATATCTTTGCTGAAGGCGCCTTCCGCCAGCGCGATGATCGTAAATTTACGATTCTTATTGGCACGCTTCTCAACGGATTCGACGACTTTTTCAATCTTATACGGGATCTCGGGGATGAGAACGACATCCGCGCCGCCGGCAACACCAGAGTAGAGGGTGAGCCATCCAGCTTTGTTGCCCATGATCTCGATGACCATGACACGCCCGTGGCTGTTGGCCGTGGTATGGATGCGGTCGATGACTTCGGTAGCCAGATCATTGGCTGTATGGAAACCAAAGGTTACATCCGTTCCCCAGATATCATTGTCGATCGTTTTGGGAAGGCCGATAACGTTCAAGCCTTCTTCTGCCAGGAGGTTCGCGGTTTTGTGAGTGCCGTTGCCGCCTAAAGTGATGAGGCAGTCCAGACCCATTTTTTTGTAGTTTTTCTTCATGGCCGCTACTTTATCGACCTGATCTTCCTCGATCTTACGCATATTGCGGTAAGGGGTGCGGCGGGTTCCCAGAATGGTTCCGCCCAGAGTCAGAAGACCATTGAAATCATCTTGCTTCATTTCTTTGTAATCGCCATCGATCAGGCCTTGATAACCATCTGCGATACCGACAAACTCCGCGTCAAACAGGTGGTAGGAGGCTTTGGCTACGCCACGGATCGCGGCGTTCAGACCCGGACAATCACCGCCGCTGGTCAGGATTCCGATTCGTCTCTTCATATGCGTACTTCCTTTCTGCTAGGTATATATATTATAACGGCTTTTTCCTGTATTTTCAAGAATCCTTTTCTTTTTCCATGCGGTATGCTATAATCAGAATATACAGCTCTGGCAGTACAAGGTTGGAAGGATATTGATATGATCTGGATCATTCTGAGTCACATTCTGGTCTTTGCGGAAAGCTTCCTGTTCATAGAGTTCGTTACCCGGTACAATGGGATCGATTGGACAAGAAGGATCAATAAACAGGCACTTGCGTTTACTCTGGTGCTTTCTTTTATTGTGACGATCCTGACCAATGCCACGCTGGAAAACCTTCAGGCCCGCCTTTTGATCCGTACGGCTATCGTTCTGATCTACTGCCTGTACTTCCTTGAAGGCTCTCAGATCGGCAAGCTGTTATCCTGTCTGTTTTTCCCCTCCGTTTTGATGATCGCTTATGGGGCATTTGGTATCCTTTTGTCAGCCATCTCCACCCGGATCACGCTTCATCAGGTCTGGTATGAAACGGGCTTTGCCCATGTTCTGTTCCAGGCGCTCCTTTTGCTGATCCTGTTCTATGTGACACGGGTGTTTCTCCGCTTCCGGGGCAGCTATCGCCACCCGTACCGCAAGATCCACATCATTCTGGCTGTCACCATTCCTTTGATCACCTTGATCTTTTCGAGCATTCTGGTGGAGCTGCTCGAGAAGCAGGTGCTGAATGTAGGCATGCTGATCCTGATGGTCCTGGGACTGGCCGGAACGGTCATCATCGATATCGTCATCTACTATCTTCTCAGTTCGATTGGAGAAGAGGGTGATCTTGTCATGGAAAATGAAATGCTCCGGCGCTATCTGCAATATGAGCAGCGCAACATGGATGAGCAGAAGCGCACCTATGATCAGATCCGTTCATTGCGCCATGAATTAAAAAATTATCTTTCGGCCCTGGAATACAAGATCGATTCCGGACAGCTGGAGGACGCGAAGCAGTTCATCGAGGATTACAGAGGCCGCATCCAGCGCTTTTCCAATCAGGTCCAGACCCCCAATGAGACCTTGAACTTTATCTTAAACACTCAGTTGTCCCAGGCCGCCATGCACCAGGCATCTACCAAGGTCGTGATCGAAGAATCCTCCATTCCGATGAAAGATATCGATCTGCATTCTCTGTTGGGCAACCTTTTCAATAACGCCATAGAAGCGTTGGAGAAGATCCCGGAAGATAAACGGGATCTTCAGGTCGAGATCCGGCCCAAAGGGGGATATATCAGTATTCTGGTAAAAAACAGGATCCTGGAAAGCGTACTGGAAAAGAATCCTCACCTGATCACTTCCAAGGAGGATGTTTCCCAACACGGTTTCGGTGTAAAGATCATTCGCTCCCTGGCAGAAAAGTATCAGGGATATGCTGATTTTTACGAGTCTGATTCCTATTTTTGCGCGCAGGTCCTGATCCCGCAAAGAATCGATCCGGAAAGGGAGGAAGAATGATGATCCATCAGGAATTCACCGTTGCTATGTGTGATGAAGATACCAGGCTCCTGACCTATCAGGCGCAAGCCGTAGAAGCCTGTTTTTCCGCCGAAAACGCGGTATGCCGTCTGGAACCGTTCGCTTCTTCCGAAGAGTTATTCAAAAAGCTGGATTCCACAGAATACGATATGGTATTCCTGGATATCGATATGCCTCAGATCACCGGGTTCGATCTCGCTGAAAAAGTATCCGCGAAATACCCAAAAATGCTCATCATCTTTGTAACGTCTCATGACGAGCTGGTGTTTCCGACATTTCGGTATCATCCATTTCGTTTTATTCGAAAAAGCCATTTTGATGAAGAGATCCAGGAAGCCGTACACGAAGCGGTGCGGTCCATTTCAGAGCGCAACCGCATCTTGGAGATCCAGACAACAGAGGGCGTACAGTACGTCTATGCTTCAGAGATCCTCTTTGCCGAAAGCGAGAAGAACTATCTATCCATCATTACGAAACATGGCATCCTTCGTTGTCGTGACACCGTGTCCCATAAAGAAAAAGAGTGGGGGCCCTATGGCTTTGTACGGACCCACAACGGCTTCCTTGTCAATCAGCGATACATTTATTCCATCGAAGCCGAGACCGTACGCCTGCGCAGCGCGCGCTATAAAGAAGTGCCCCTAAGCAAAAGGCGCCGGGACGCTGTGATCGAGGCTTTTAAAAAGCAAGTGCGCGGGTAAAAAATAAGCAGATCCTGTATCATACGGGATCTGCTTTTATTATCATTCTTTATCGGGATGTTCTTCCAGATACTTGCGGTGACGCTCTTCTTTGAATTCCTTGCGCTTGCGAAGCAGTTCCATCTGCTGGGAACGGTAGAAGCGGTAGAAACGGATCAGATAGTATATCGTGGCTATGCCTACGATCACGATCGGGATCAGAGATTTCCAATCCGAGAAAAGGACGCTGGAACCATTCATGATCAGGATCACGACGAAAGATACAGCCATGATCAGAAGGACCATCTTGCCGCGGTTACGCTTGACCACATAGTATACAGTCACGGATACGGCAATGATCACCAGAAGCAGGATGAGCTGGACGAAGCATGTACTCAGCCGTTCCAAGGTAAGGACAAGATGGGAGGATTCCGTCATGCTCTTCACAAGCGCTTCCAGCAGTTCGATGGTGTACGTTTCATTGACCAGGCTTTCCAGGTTTCCCTTTTTGGCCTGCTGAAGGATGGAAGCCGTAGAGACAGCAAGAGCTCCATCTAAAAACTGTGGCACCATCCAGTATCCGATACCCATGGCGACCGCGTCGTAAAGATTCCATTTGCCCCGGCGCACCTTGCTCATGATGAGGTAGAAGAGAGGCGACATGGCCAAAGCTGTAATGGCTGTATCGATCAAGACACCGATCATGGGATGATCGATGAAATACATTTCTCCGGCAATGACCCGAATGATCGTGAAGACATTATTGCTGATCATATAGGCGATGATAAAGTACAAAGCCAAGCCGCAGATGATGGACGAGAACTTATATGTTTTATAGCGGTAGAGGAAATATAGCAGCAATATGGGGAAAAGAACCTCCAAAGCGCCAAAGACATTCAACATGATGATCGGATATAAAGAGATCATGAAAGGCCTCCTGATAATATAAACTCTGAAGGATATTATACATTGTTTTGGCGGATTTGTGAAGATACAATCAAAGGAAGTGAAAAACAATTGGATTTTTTATCAGAAATCATATCTTTTCATAACCGCTAATCCATGCTATAATAAATTTTGCATTAAAAACGGTACTATTGAAGTGAAGCAGCATACACCCCTTTGCCCCAGGCAAAGATACAAGAAAGCGAGATCACAACCATGCACATGCTCAAGATCGAAGAAACGAAGCAGGTCGCGAAGCTGGGCGTTTTAGCTATGCCAAGCGCCAAAGAACTCAGTGAAAAAGTTGATTTTCATCTCCGTCGTATGTATGAAGAACTGACAGGAGAAGAGCAGGAATCTTTCCTGCTGGATGTCAGCTGCCCACGATTCCAAAGTGGCGATGGTAAAGCGATCGTACAGCAATCCGTACGTGGGATAGATCTGTTCATCCTTACCGATGTCGGCAACTACAACATCACATATAAAATGTTCGGACAGACGGTTCCTATGTCTCCGGATGATCACTACGCGGATCTGAAACGTGCGATCGGAGCCTGCATGGGAAAGGCACACCGCTTAAGCGTTATCATGCCGCTTCTGTATGGTGGCCGTCAGCACCGCCGCAGTTACCGTGAATCCTTAGACTGCGCGGTCGCCCTGCAGGAACTCAACGCCATGGGCGTTCAGTCCATCAGCACGTTCGATGCGCATGATCCTCGCGTACAGAACGCGATCCCGATCGCATCTTTTGACAACATCATGCCTCATTATCAAACCTTAAAGGCTTTGGTGCGTCACGTTCCGGACATCATCTTCGATAAAGAGCACCTTATGGTGGTCAGCCCGGATGAAGGAGCGATGGCTCGCAACGTATTCTATGCCTCTTTGCTTGGTTTGGAACTGGGTATGTATTATAAGCGCCGTGATTATTCCCGAATGGTCAATGGCCGCAATCCGATCGTTGCTCATGAATTCTTAGGCAACAATGTAGAAGGCAAAGATATCTTCGTATATGATGATATGATCGCTTCCGGCGAGTCCATGCTGGATCTGGCCCGCGACCTGCACCAGAGGGGTGCCAACCGCATCTTCGCCGCATGCACCTATGGCCTGTTTACTGAAGGTATCGATAAGTTCCAGGATGCCATCGATCAGGGTTACCTGACGGGCGTTCTGTCCACCAACCTGACCTATCGCCGTCCGGAACTGCTGGCCGCGCCTTGGTATTATGAAGTGGATTGCTCCAAATATATCGCGTATTATATCGCGTCTCTCAACCATGACATTTCTGTAAGCGCTATGCTGGATCCTGTCAGCAAGATCAACGCGCTTATGGAACGCCATCGTAAAGAACAGGCCGAACAGCTCAGCCTCTAAGATGATCAAAAAAAGACTTCCGATCGATCGATTCGGAAGTCTTTTTATATGGAAAAGGGGAAATGAGGAACATTAGCGGATGGTACGGAACAGGCCAATGACCTTGCCAAGGATCTCACAATTACGAACGAGGATAGGATCCATAAAGTCATTTTCAGGCTGCAGGCGGATATAATCATTTTCACGGAAAAAACGCTTGACGGTAACACTGTCCCCAAGAAGGGCGACAACGATATCGTTGTTCTCCGCACTGTGCTGGGCACGGACCAGGATCAGATCGCCATCCAGAATACCGGCATTGATCATGCTTTCTCCGCGAACACGCAGCATGAATACATCACTGTTATGGGTATACTCAACAGGGATGGGAAAGTAATCCTCGATATTTTCAACCGCGAGGATAGGCTCACCGGCTGTGACCTTGCCAAGGATCGGAACATCTACTGTTTCGATGGCGGAATTGGAAAGAGCAGGCGCCGCCGCAGCCGCGGGTACAGGAATAGACGCCTCCTGAATGGCGCGGTCAAGGATCTCGATAGCGCGGGGCTTGGTGGGATCTCTCTTAATGAAGCCCTTTTTCTCAAGGCGGGACAGGTATCCATGCACAGTAGACGTGGACCGAAGGCCGACCGCTTCACAGATCTCTCTGACTGAAGGCGGGTAACCCTTTTGACTTTGCTGTTCTACTATATAATCCAGGATCTCCTGCTGCTTGGCAGTCAGATCAGCCATAATTAACACCTCCAAAAACCATAAAAGGTATGTTTGTTCGTATTATAGCATACTTAAAATCAAAAATCAAACATCTGTTCTGACTTTTTTTAAAAATATTCGCTTGACAAACGCGAACATATGTACTATAATGCGAAATATAAAAACAAACGTTCGCATATGGAGGTGTCTGTCATGTATAAAAATAAACGGGGTCCTGTCACTTCTGGCCGCAAGGCTCTTTCTGTCTTGCTTTTGATCGTCTTTTTCCTTATAATATCATTGTTCATTACACGGGGCACGGCCGTAGGTCAAACGCAGAGTGAGCCCACGGCGCGTTATATCTCCATCCAGATCGAAGAAGGGGATTCTTTATGGAGCATCGCGTCCCGTTATAAAGAACCGTCTCAGGACATCACGCATTTTATGGATTCCATCCGTCGTGTCAATCATCTTACTTCCGATCAGATCATCGCTTCGGAATACCTTATCATCCCCTTGCTTTCATAACGTATGAAAGCCGCTTATTTTCAGCATTTTTTCGCTATTTTCTTGTTGACACCGATGCTATTGTGTGTTATCATCCTAATGTTGCCGCTCGGAGAGGTTTTTAAACGCATGCCCATTTTGCGTACCAAATCCGGCGAGTTTAGAAAAAAGGAGGTGCCTGGATGTACGCTGTTATTGAAACTGGCGGTAAGCAGTACCGGGTACAAGAAGGAGATATCATCTCCGTGGAGAAGCTGGGCCTTATCGAGGGCGAAGCCTATACTTTTGACAAAGTATTGATGCTCGCCGGCGATGATGGAGTCAAGGTTGGTAATCCCTATATCGAGGGTGCTACCGTAGCCGCAACGACGATCGAAGAAGGTCGCGGTAAGAAAGTGGTCGTTTACAAGTACAAGTCCAAGAAGGGCTATCACAAGAAGAACGGTCACAGACAGGCTTATACCAAGCTCAAGGTCGGTACGATCGCTTTGGCATAAGGCATGATCACTGCTGAGTTCACACAAAACAGGGAGAAGCAGTTTACAGGATTCAAATTGACCGGCCATGCCGAGTATGCGGATCCTGGTTATGACATTATTTGCGCTGCCGCTTCCATGTTAAGTATCAACACAGCCAACTCCATTGAAAAGCTGACCGGCGCTCCTGTTATTTCAGAAGCCGGTGAGGAAGGGTTCATGAGCTGCCAGATCCAGGATCCTGAAGATCCGGAGGCGCAGCTGCTGGTTCGTTCCTTGAAGCTGGGGTTGGAGACCATTCGTGATACCTATGGTCGTCAATATGTGACGGTCAGTTTGAAATCAGCTCCATTTTGACTCGATCAAAAAGAAAAATCTAAGAAGGAGGTACCAGTCTCATGTTGAAGTTAAATCTTCAATTGTTCGCTCATAAAAAGGGCGTTGGTTCTACTAAGAACGGCCGTGATTCCGAGTCCAAGCGTCTTGGCGCGAAGAGAGCGGATGGCCAGGTTGTAAAGGCAGGAAACATCCTGTATCGCCAGAGAGGCACACGCATTCATCCTGGTAACAATGTAGGAATCGGAAAAGATGATACGCTCTTTGCTCTGATCAACGGACGCGTTAAGTTCGAGAGAAAGGGCCGTGACAAGAAGCAGGTTTCTGTTTATCCTGTAGAGGAAGCAGCCGAGGCTTAATGTCGATCACCTGGCAGGGTTCAAATAATGCGATTATTTGAATCCTGTTTTTTTCTAAAATTATAGGAGTCTACTGCATGTTTGTTGATGAAGTAACCATTTATATAGAGTCAGGCCACGGGGGAAACGGCTGTGTTTCCTTCCGACGGGAAAAATACATTCCCAATGGCGGCCCGGATGGGGGAGATGGCGGAAAAGGCGGAGATGTGATCTTCGTGACCGATCCCGGTATGAACACCCTCTATGATTTCCGTGGCAAAAAGAAATATATCGCTAGAAACGGTCAGGATGGCAGCAGCAAAAAACGTTTTGGCCAAAAGGGAGAAGACCTGATCATTAAAGTCCCGGTCGGAACCATCATCCGTGAAGAGCAGACCGGTCTCATTATAGAAGATATGGCGGAAGAGGGAATGCGAAAGACCATTCTCGTCGGTGGAAAAGGTGGAAAAGGCAACCAGCATTATGCCACCCCCACCATGCAGATCCCGAAATACGCGCAGCCTGGCCAGGAGGGACGAGGCCTTACCGTCAAGCTGGAACTGAAGGTCCTGGCGGATGTTGGTCTGTTGGGTTATCCCAACGCGGGTAAATCCACCTTTCTTTCCGCTGTATCCAACGCGCGTCCTAAGATCGCGGATTATCCGTTCACCACGCTGGTTCCTCAACTAGGCGTCGTACAGCTTCCCTATGGCAAGACCGTCGTCATCGCGGATATTCCCGGATTGATCGATGGTGCGGCGCAAGGCGTGGGGCTTGGACATGAGTTCTTAAAACACCTGGAGCGCACCCGCGTTCTGATCCATCTTGTTGATACGGCCGGGACCGATGGGCGGGATCCGGTAGAGGATATCATCAATATCAATAAGGAATTGAAGCTCTACAGTGAAGATCTGGCCAAACTGCCGCAGGTCATTGGCGCCAATAAAATGGATCTGCCGGATTCCGAACTGTTTTATGAAGAAGTCAAGGCATATTGCGAAGAAAACGATCTGCCTTTGTTCCCGATTTCCGCTGCTACCGGTGAGGGTATCCGCCCCTTGTTTGATAAGGTCGTCGAGATCCGGGACGCTTTGCATGAAGAAGCTCCTGTCGTATTTCCTAAGGAATACTTTGTGGAAGAGCACAGCATCCACGAATTCGATGATGATGGTATCGAGATCGAGATCGATGAAGATGGCGACTATATCATCTACGGCAGCCCCATCGATAAAATGCTTGGATTTACCAACCTCGAGTCGGAAAAAGGATTCGCGTTTTTCCAGAAGTTCCTTCGGGAGCGTGGCGTCATCGACCGGCTGGAGGAAATGGGCATTCAAGAGGGAGATACCGTCGTCGTGGGCGATATCCAATTTGAATATTTCAGATAAGGGAGTTTTTATATGATCACGTCCAAACAAAGAGCTTTTTTAAGATCGATGGGCCAGACTTTAGATCCGATCTTCCAGATCGGAAAGATGGGTGTGTCACCGGATCTGATCGAAGCATTGGATAAAGCGCTGGAAGCACGTGAATTGATCAAGATCAACGTTCTGGAAAACTGTGAAGAGCTGGATGGAGATACCTATCAGCTTTGTGATCTGGTCTGCGCCAGGACCCATGCTGAGCCGGTACAGGTCATCGGCCGGAAAATGGTGATCTATCGCAAGGCGGAAAAGCCCAAGATCGAGCTTCCTAAAGCCAAAGCCAACCGAAAGTAGTGAGAATATGCTGGATTTCCTTCAAAATCAGTCTCAGGATCTGAAAAGCCTGGCTATCATGGGCGGGACCTTTGATCCCGTTCATTTTGGCCATCTTTCCGCGGCTCAAACCGTACAGGATCTTCTTTCCATCGATAAGATCCTTTTTCTTCCTTCCGGAGATCCGCCTCACAAGCAAAAGAGCGGGCTCACGCCGGCTGAAACCCGTTTCCATATGACACAGCTGGCGATCCAGGATAATCCGGGATTTATCACTTCAAGACTTGAGATCGACCGTGAGGGACGTACATACACGATCGATACCATTCATGAACTGCGCAAGAAACTGCCTGCTGAAACCAAACTGTACTTTATAGTTGGCGCCGACTCGTTTTTGGAAATGCCTACCTGGTACCATGCGCAGGAATTGTTAAGAAGCTGTTCTTATATCGTCGTAAACCGTCCTGGCTATCCGCTCCATATCGATCCGGATACGTTTGAAGGGGTCGATTATCACATCGTGGAGGTCCCGCCTTTGGATATTTCCTCCACGGAGATCCGCAAACGGGTCAGAGAAGGGCGGTCTATCAAGTATCTTCTGCCAGATCAGGTCATAGAGTGGATCTATGCTCATCATTTATATGAGGAACCATAAGCATGAAAAACTATGATGCTTTACGGGAAAAAATACTTCTCGAACTGAAAGATAATTTAAAACCCAATCGGTTTCGGCACACATTGGGAGTAGAGTCGACCGCGATCGCGCTGGCAAATCTGAATCAGGTCGATCCTGAAGAAGCTTCTATCGCGGCCTTGCTGCACGATATTGCGAAGTATTTCGATTTCGATACCTATATGTTTTGGCTGAAAGGGACCAGCATCCTGGAGCGTTTTCCTGATATCGGTTCTTTTCCCAAGCTTTTGCATGCTTTTGCGGGAGCACAGTACGCGCAGAAGAAGTACCCGGAGTTGAATGAAGATATCATCAATTCTGTTAGGTACCATACGACTGGCCGAGCCGGAATGGGCACCTTGGAGAAGATCATTTTTGCCGCGGATTATATCGAACCCGGCCGCAAGGACTTTCCAGGATTGCTTTCCGCACGCGAACGAACGTTCGACGATCTGGATCAAGGAGTATATCTGATCTTAAAACAAACGGTGTCTTATTTAGAACAAAACGAAGAGCCGTGTTTTTTATTAACAAAAGAAGCATTTAATGATATGATACCTATGGCAAATCCTTCCGATTTGTGATACAATATCCTTAACGTTTAAGGAGGTGCAGATCTATGCCGAATTCGAATCAAGATGCGATCCGTGCCGATTTAGAGATCTCCAAAAAGATCTGTCGATTGGCATACAACGCGTTGGATGATAAACAAGGAATGGATATTAAAGTCCTGGACATTCATGATATTTCCGTTCTGGCTGATTATTTTATCATTGCGCATGGTAATAATTCCAATCACGTTCAGGCTTTGATCGATGCTGTGGATGATGAACTCAGCAAGAATGGTTATCCGGTCAAAAGCGTGGAAGGTTATCAAAGCGGAACGTGGGTCTTAATGGACTGCGAACGTGTTATCGTTCATGTATTCCATAAAGACGCCAGATTGTTCTATGATCTGGAAAGGATCTGGTCTGACGGACGGGTCATGTCCGCGGAGGAGCTTAACTGATTATCGGGGCTTCTTTTTATAACTATTCGCAAAAGGCATGTTTTACGAATAGTTTGAACCAAAAACAACAATACCACTTGCGTGGTACCTCTTTTCATTGAAAATATCGATTTCAGAAAGGATTGGTAATTAAATATGGCCGATCAAAAGAAAATGGTAGAATCCATTACTTCTATGGATGTGGATTTTGCCAAATGGTACACAGATGTAATTAAAAAAGCGGAATTGATCGATTATACAAGTGTCAAAGGCTGCATGGTCTATCGTCCGTATGGCTACGCGATCTGGGAAAATATGCAAAAGGATCTGGACCAGCGTTTTAAAAAGACAGGACATGAAAATGTATATCTTCCTATGCTTATTCCGGAAAGCCTCTTGCAGAAAGAAAAGGATCATGTAGAAGGATTCGCTCCGGAAGCCGCCTGGGTCACCATCGGCGGGGATGAAACGCTGACCGAACGTCTGTGCGTACGCCCCACTTCCGAAGCCCTCTTCTGTGAACATTATGCCAAGGTCATCAATTCTTACCGTGATCTTCCTAAATTATATAATCAGTGGTGTTCTGTCATGCGTTGGGAAAAGACCACTCGTCCGTTCCTGCGCAATACCGAATTCCTGTGGCAGGAAGGCCACACCATGCATGAAACGGCTGAGGAAGCCCAGGAAGAAACGCTTCGTATGCTCAATACCTACAAGGCTTTCTTCGAAGAAACGCTGGCTATTCCTGTTGTAACAGGCCGCAAAACGGAAAAAGAGAAATTTGCCGGCGCCGAAGCAACCTATACGATCGAAGCCATGATGCATAATGGCGTTGCGCTGCAGTCCGGTACGTCTCATTATTTTGGTGATGGATTTGCCAAAGCTTTCGATATCACCTTTACCGGAAGGGACAATACGATCCAGTATCCGCATCAGACGTCCTGGGGTGTTACGACCCGCATGATCGGTGCCGTTATCATGGTCCATGGTGATGACAACGGCCTGGTCCTGCCTCCGCGTATCGCGCCTATTCAGGTGGCTGTCATTCCGGTCGCGATGCATAAAGAAGGCGTTTTAGACGCCGCAAACGCGTTAAAAGAGCGTCTTTCTGAAAAATATCGTGTTAAATTGGATGATTCCGATAATTCACCCGGATGGAAATACGCGGAATATGAGATGCGCGGTGTTCCGCTGCGTCTGGAGATCGGTCCTAAAGATATCGCGAATGGTCAGTGTGTCCTTGTCCGCCGTGATACCCGTGAAAAGACCTTCACGCCGCTGGATCAGTTGGAAGAAACGATCGATCGTCTTCTGAACGAGATCCATGACTCTCTGTATCAGAAAGCGCTTGACAATCTTCACGCCAAGACATTTGAGGCTCGCACTCATGAAGAATTCCTGGATATCGCAGAAAACAAGCCTGGTTTTATCGAGGCGATGTGGTGTGGTGATCCGGAATGTGAAGATAAGCTTAAGGATGAGACCGGCGGCGTAAAATCCCGCTGCATCCCGTTCGTAGAAAAACATATTGCTGATACCTGTGTCTGCTGTGGAAAGCCGGCCAAACATATGCTGGTGTGGGGTCGCCAGTACTGATTTACTAGTAGGATTTGGACGGTCGTACTTTATTTAAATTAAATAAGGAACGTACCGTCCTTTTCTCATAAAAGGGGGTTCTTGATTTGGAGTATCACGAGCAGCAACGCCGTGAAAATGTCAAAAAACTGCGAGAATTGATCTTGGAGCTTCCCGAATTCTGCGTTGACTATTTTCGCGGCATCGAACCTACGACCGCGGAACGCACCCGCTTGGGTTATGCCAGAGATCTAAGGATTTTCTTCGGGTTTTTATTGGAGTATCAGCCATCGTTGCAGGGTAAGACCATACATGAGATCACATTGGAGGATTTGAATCAGGTCCACGCGCAGGAGATCGAAATGTTTCTGGATTACCTCTCCTACTACTCCAAACCTGGGGAGGAAGAAGAATATCAAAACGGTGAGCGCGGCAAAGCCAGAAAGATCTCCGCGGTGCGCAGTCTGTTCAAATATTTCTATAAAAAAGAAAAATTAAGCAGCAATCCGGCCCAATTGGTCAGCACGCCCAAGATCCACAATAAAAACATCATCCGTCTGGATACTGATGAGATCGCCCGGATGCTGGATGAGGTGGATTCCGGCGAAAAGCTTACTGAAAGACAGCAGAAATACCATGACCATACCCGGATCCGCGATCTGGCGCTGGTCACTCTTCTGCTTGGAACCGGCATGCGTGTCTCTGAATGCGTGGGTCTGGATCTGACCGATGTGGATTTTGCCAACAATGGACTTCGTATCGTTCGAAAAGGCGGAAATGAAACGATCCTTTATTTTGGTTCCGAGGTAGAAGATGTTTTAAGAGAATATATCGATGTCCGAAATCAGGAAGAAGCGCTGCCCGGTCATGAAAACGCCCTCTTCCTCTCGATGCAAAAACGAAGACTGTCCGTACGCGCTGTTGAAAACCTGGTGAAAAAATACGCCAGGACCGTTACACAGCTGAAGAATATCTCTCCGCATAAGCTGCGCAGTTCCTACGGCACAGCCTTATATAATGAAACCGGAGATATCTATCTGGTCGCGGATGTTCTCGGGCATAAGGATGTAAATACTACAAGAAGGCATTATGCGCAGATCGAGGAAAACCGCAGGCGCTCTGCCGCCAACGCGATCCACCTGCGCAGGGATGATTGAAATGGCAAAACTATATTTTAAATTCGGCGCGATGGGCTCTTCCAAGACCGCCCAGGCGCTGATGACGAAATTCAATTACGAGGAAAAGGGAAAATCCGTTCTTTTTATCAAGCCGGCTACCGATACGCGGGATGACAATGTCGACGCGCAGGGAAATGTGCATACCATTGCCAGATCCAGGATCGGGTTAAGCGCGGAAGCTTTGGCGGTCGATGGAAATGTCGATATCCGCGCTCTTTACCATCGCTTGTGTGTAGAAGATGGACATTACGATGTCATAATCTGTGATGAGTGTCAGTTCCTTGCTGCTGAACAGGTCAATCAGATGAAGGCTTTGGCCGATTGGGATGATGTGCCGGTACTCTGCTTCGGCCTGCGGGCTGATTTTCAAACGTTTCTTTTCCCGGGGTCCAAACGTTTGTTCGAGATCGCGGACAGTATCATGGAGATCAAATCCGTGTGCCGGTGCGGCCGAAAAGCAACTGTCAATGCCCGTTTTGATGAAAACGGCGAGATCATTACGGAAGGCGCGCAAGTCTTGATCGGCGGCAATGACCGCTACGAAGGCATGTGCTATAAATGCTATCGAGAACTGATCGATAGGAAAAAACTGGGATATCAGTTACATCTGTAAAAGGAGGTCATCTATATGGACATTCAAGAGATTCTTTCAAAGTGCGATCATACTTTGCTCGCGCAGGCAGCTACCTGGGAACAGATCCGGGGCATCTGTGATGACGGCATCAAATATCACACCGCTTCTGTCTGCATCCCGGCCAGCTTCGTCAAGCAGGCCAAAGAGTATGTGGGTGATCAGCTCGCTATCTGCACGGTCATCGGATTCCCGAACGGATATTCGACGACGGCGGTTAAGTGCTTTGAAACCGAGGACGCTATTAAAAACGGAGCGGATGAGATCGATATGGTCATCAATATCGGCTGGCTCAAAGATAAGCGTTATGATGATCTGTTAAACGAGATCAGCGCCGTAAAGAAATCTACGGGAGATAAGATCCTGAAAGTCATCATCGAGACCTGCCTTCTGACCGATGAAGAAAAGATCAAAATGTGTGAGATCGTTTCACAGTCCGGCGCGGATTTTATTAAAACATCAACAGGCTTCTCTACCGGCGGTGCTACCAAAGAAGATGTGGCGCTGTTCGCAGCCCATGTCGCTCCGCATGTTAAGATCAAAGCCGCCGGCGGGATCAGCAGCATAAAAGATGCTGAGGATTTCATTGAGCTGGGAGCTTCCCGTCTGGGAACCAGCCGTATCGTAAAGATCGTGAAAGCAGAACAGGTCCCGGAAGGAACATATTAAACTATACAACTTATTAAAGGAGGTCTTGACATGGCACTACCGTATACCCCTCATATTCATGCCCAGCCGGAGGATTTCGCGAGAACCGTTCTGATGCCGGGTGATCCGCTTCGTTCCAAATTCATTGCTGAGAATTTCCTTGATGATATCCGCCTCATCAATAATGTGCGCGGTGTGCAGGGATATACAGGGACCTATAAAGGAACTCCCGTTTCGGTCATGGCCAGCGGTATGGGCATCCCTTCCATCGGCATCTACTCCTATGAACTGTTCAATCTATTCGGAGTCGATCACATCATCCGCGTTGGATCAGCCGGTTCCATGCAGCCGGATATCCATGTGCGCGATCTGGTATTTGGCATGGGCGCCTGCACCGATTCCAATTATGCGTCTCAGTTCCATCTGGCCGGTACCTACTCCCCCATCTGCAGTTATAAACTGCTCAATACCGCGATCAAAATAGCCGATTCCCTTCAGATGACATATCATGTCGGCAATCTCCTCTCCTCCGATCCTTTCTATCGTGATGAGGAAGGATTCCCTGAATGGCTCAACAGCACGCGCAATTGGGCAAAGATGGGCGTAATGGCTGTCGAAATGGAAGCGGCCGGCCTGTATATGAATGCCGCCCGTGCCGGAAAACACGCATTAGCGATCTGCACGATCTCTGATCATCTGCTGGATCCGAGCCAGAATACGACCGCGGAAGAACGTCAGACATCCTTCACAGACATGATGAAAGTCGCGCTGGAGACAGCGAAGGAGCTTGAGAATGAAAACTAAGCGAGTATTTCTTATCGTTCTTGATTCCTGCGGGATCGGGGAAGAACCGGACGCGCATGCTTTTGGTGATCATGACTGCAACACCATGAAGCGTATCTCCGCCCATCCGGCCTATTGCAATGACACCACCCGCCGCTTAGGTCTGGCTAACATAGATGGTCAGGATTATCTGGGACCTGTTTCCCATCCTCTGGCGTCGGTAGCCCGTCTGCAGGAGGCTTCCAAAGGAAAAGATACGACCATCGGTCATTGGGAGATCGCCGGTGTTCAATCTGATAAGCCCCTTCCGACCTATCCCAATGGCTTTCCGGAGGACATACTAAAGGCTTTTTCCGAAGCGACCGGTCGGGGCGTCCTCTGCAACAAGCCCTATTCCGGGACCGATGTCATTCGTGATTATGGAGAAGAACATCTGCGCACGGGAGATCTGATCGTCTATACTTCCGCGGATTCTGTATTCCAGATCGCGGCCAATGAGGCGATCGTGCCGCCTGAGCTTTTGTATGACTATTGCCGCAAGGCCCGCGCCATCCTGACCGGACCGCATGCAGTCGGACGTGTCATTGCCCGTCCCTTCGTTGGAACCAGCGCTTCTGATTTTAAGCGCACAGCGAACCGACATGATTTCTCACTGGAACCGCCTCGTCCTACCATTCTGGACGCGGTCAAGGCATCCGGAAAGACCGTCTGGTCTGTCGGCAAGATCTATGATATTTTTGCCGGTCAGGGCATTACGGATCATGTTTTCACTCATGGAAACACCGAAGGCATGGAGAAAACATTAGCATTACTGGACAAGGATTTTGAGGGGCTTTGCTTCACCAATCTTGTCGATTTCGACATGCTCTATGGACACAGGCAGGATATCGAAGGTTACGCAAAAGCATATGCGGAGTTTGATCAGTGGCTTCCTTCCTTTATGGACAAAATGAAGGAAGATGATGTTCTTATGATCACGGCTGACCATGGCTGCGATCCGGGTGATGATCATACCGATCATACCAGGGAATATGTTCCCTTTATCATGTATGGAAATCAGATCGACCCGGTCAATCATGGAACACAGCCTACTTTTGCCGCCATCGCGGCTACGATCGCGAAACTGCTTCAGGTAGACTATTCCTGCAATGGAAAGGCTCTGGTGTGATGACGAACGAAGAGTTGTGCCTAAGGGCTATCGATGCTATGGATCTGGCCTATGTCCCCTATTCCGGATATCATGTCGGAGCCGCGCTTTTGTGCGAGGACGGCACCGTTTATACGGGATGCAATATTGAAAACGCTTCCTATACGCCCACTGTGTGCGCAGAAAGAACAGCCTTTTTCAAAGCGGTCAGCGAAGGGAAAAGAAGATTCACGCGCATTGCGGTAGCCGGAGGAAAAGACGGACAGATCGTAGGCGCGTTTCCCCCATGCGGCGTTTGCCGTCAGGTCATGAGTGAATTCTGCGAGGATTCTTTCGAGATCCTGGTGATCCGCTCCAAGACTCCGCTGCTTTATGATGTGTTTACGTTAAACGATCTGCTTCCGCTGCGGTTCTCCCCCTCTTATTTGAAATAAGGGTCCGGATCCAAAAGTTTTTTCCTGCTATAAAAGTGTATCAGAATCATGTCTCCATGATAAAATAATGTCTTTTTCCTGACAAGGGTATTGATTCTGAAGACAAATCATTTTATAATTAAAGGTGTGTTTCCAATAGACTCTTTTTTCATAAAGAGTCAATTATAAAAAGAATAAAAAGGAGAAGAAAAATGAAAAAAATCTTGAGTCTGCTCCTCGTGCTGATGATGACTTCCATGTTATTCGTCGGTTGCGGCAGCAAAGACACCAAAAAGGATTCTCAGGAATCTCAGGCTGCTGATACGGAAGAATCCGCAGCAGAAACTGAAGAATCTTCTGAAGAGGCTGCTCCTGCGGCATCCAGTGATGTTCGTGTCGCTATGATCACCGACTATGGTGATATCACGGACCAGTCCTTCAACCAGACCACCTATGAAGCCTGCAAGGCTTTCTGCGATGGCAACGGTGTTGATTTCACCTACTTCAAGCCGGCTTCCGACTCTGATGATGACCGTATCGCCATGATCGAGTCCGCGATCGACGGCGGCTACAATGTCGTTGTCATGCCTGGTTACGCTTTTGGTAAGGCTATCGAAGCTACTGCTGGCGAGTATTCTGATGTTACCTTCATCGCGCTGGACGTTTCCGCCGGTGATTTCTCTGAAGGTTACGAGATCCCTGCCAACCTCTACTCTGCTGTTTAT
>ONBQ01000085.1 GCA_900316145.1 uncultured Eubacteriales bacterium | reverse complement strand
TTCCTTCTGAACCGATCCTGATCCATGCAAAAAGGAGTTACCGCTGATACTTGCGGCAACTCCTTTTCTTATGTTCTGATCACCCAAGAGTCTTCTCTCCGGCCTCATATAATGAATCATTGATCCGCCCCAGATCCCAGCCTTGCACGATCGCGAACATGATGATGGCATCCCGGCGGTCTTTCGCGTACAGATCAGTCTCCCGGGCTTTCTTCAGAAAATCCTTCGTTTCTTCCAACGTCAGACCTAATCCGACACATAGACACAAAAGCCGGTCTCGGGACGGCTGCCTGCGGCCGCTGATGATCTGATAAAGATAAACATCACTCATCTTAGCCCGGCGGGCCAGTTCAGCCTTGGAGATCTTCTTTTCTTTGATCAGGCTTTCCAGTAGTTTTCCTACATCATATGAAACAAAACTTTCTTCATGCTGATGAAGAAAATACTCCAGTTCGCCACGCCCCTTCATCTCTTTTTCCAGTTCATCCGTGGTATGCCTGGTCGCCTGTTCTTTCCCATTCTTCATGACCTGATGCTCCATTTCCATTCATCCACTAATAATAGTAAGTCTACTATAACAGATTTTTAGGGCTCTGACCACTAGCTGAGTGCATAGAGTCAGCGAAGCAGATCATGAAAATATCCCATTTTTATATGAAAAAAGGAGCTGCCACCTGTGTGACAACTCCTTCTGATCTTAATGAACTTCTCCTCCGCTGGAGATGTTTTCCTCCGGCTTGACGACGCAGAACCCGCCTTCGTCATCATCCGCGCAAAGGATCATGCCCTGAGACTCCACACCGCACAGGGTGACCGGCTTTAAGTTGGTCACAACGACCACCTTCTTGCCGACGAACTCTTCCGGTGTGTACTTCTTGGCGATGCCGGATACGATCTGGCGCACTTCCGGACCGATCTTGATCTGGGAGACCAGAAGCTTCTTGGCCTTCTTGACCCGTTCGCAGGCAATGACTTCGCCTACACGCAGTTCCACCTTGTCGAACTCATCGATCGTGATCTCCGGCTTATGCTCCAGAGGCTCCTGCTCCGGCTCTTCCTCCGGCTGCGCGTTATCCGCTTCGATCTGCTCCATGAGCTTTTTCTCATCGATGCGGGCAAACAGCGGGCTTGCCTCACCGGTGGTCATGCCGGCCGGGATCTGACCAAAGGTCTCCAGCGAATCCAGATCCGTCAGCTCCTCACCAATACCCAGCTGGGCGACGATCTTCTCGCCGGTCTCCGGCAGGAAGGGGCTTAAGAGGATGCCGATGTAGCGAATACCTTCAAGCAGTGTGTACAGGACCGTGCCCAGTCGCTCTGCCTGCTCCGGATCTTCCACATTCTTGCCCAGAGTCCACGGCGTAGTCTCATCGATATATTTGTTCAAACGACGGGCAAAGCTTACGATATCCTCCAGCGCGTCAGCGGTATGGTAGGTATCCATCTTCTCACGCACGGAAGCGACCGTCTTGACCGCCATATTCTTGATCTCTTCATCCAGCTCTGTGTAGACCGGAGCCTTGACCTCACCGCCAAAGTACTTTTTGCCCATGGAGATGGTGCGGTTGACCAGGTTGCCGATGGTATTGGCCAGGTCGGAATTATAACGGCTGATCAGGTCCTCATAGGTGATGTTGCCATCATTGGCATAAGGCATCTCACGCAGCAGATAGTAACGAACGCCATCCACGCCGAAATACTTGGCCAGATCATCCGCGTACATGACATTGCCGATGGATTTGCTCATCTTGGAACCATTCATCAGCAGCCAGGGATGGCCGAAGACCTGCTTCGGTAGCTCCAGACCCAGGGCGTGCAGGAAGATGGGCCAGTAAATGGTATGGAAGCGCAGAATATCCTTACCGATGATATGCACATCCGCCGGCCAATACTTCTTGAACTTTTCAGATGGCTCATCCACATCATAGCCCAGAGCAGTGATATAGTTGGTCAGCGCGTCCAGCCAGACATAGACGACATGCTTGGGATCGAAATCCACCTGGATGCCCCAGGTGAAGGACGTGCGGGATACGCAAAGGTCCTGCAGGCCGGGCTTCAGGAAATTGTTGACCATTTCCTTTTTGCGGGCTTCCGGATAGATGAAATCCGGATGATCTTCGATATACTGCATGAGCCAGTCCTGATACTTGCTCATTTTAAAGAAATAGGACTCTTCCTTGGTCTTCTGCACTTCGCGGCCACAGTCCGGGCACTTGCCGTCTACCAGCTGGGTCTCGGTGAAGAAAGACTCACACGGCACGCAGTACCAGCCTTCATACTCGCTCTTGTAGATATCACCCTGGTCATAGAACTTTTTGAAGATCTTCTGGACCTGCTTTTCATGATAGTCATCCGTAGTGCGGATGAAATGGTCATAGCTGGTGTTCATCAGATCCCAGATGCCGCGCACCTCGCCGGAAACACGGTCGACCCACTGCTTGGGGGTCACGCCCTGCTCTTCCGCGTTTAGCTGGATCTTCTGGCCATGCTCATCCGTACCGGTGCAAAAGAAGACATCATAGCCTTCCATCTTCTTAAAACGCGCGATGGCGTCGGAAAAAACGATTTCGTAGGTGTTGCCGATATGCGGCTTACGCGAAGTATACGCGATAGCCGTTGTCAGATAATATTTGCCTTTGTCAGCTTTGATATGCATGTTCATCCCTCGATTGCTTTGAAAAATTAAAGACTTTTGAAATTGTACCACATCCACTATCGGAAAACAACCGAAAACTTGCCAAAATCCGTGATATTTGTGTTCCCTTTTATCCATTTTTATGATACAATGCCTTTACTTTGACCATCAGAAGGGAATCTGTCCATGCAAGCCTTTTTACCTACCTTTCAACAGATGCTGTATCTGTTCCTTTGCATCTTCATCGGCTGGGGCGTCAATAAGCTGAAGCTTTTGCCCGCCAACGCCGACCAGACCATCTCCAAGCTGCTCAGCTACGTTATAATGCCCGCTTTGGTCATCAATTCATTCTATAAAAACTGCACCATAGAGAACCTGACCGCGAACGGCCCGGCCATCCTGTACAGCTGCCTGTACTATGGCTTAAGCACTGTCATCGCGATCGTCCTCTCACCCCTCTTTTCCAAGGATAAAGGGGTGCAGGGCCTTTATAAATATTCCTTTATGATCACCAACATGGGCTTTATGGGCAACGCCCTGATCCTAGGCATCTTCGGCGATGAAATGCTCTTTAAATACCTGATGTTCAGCATTCCCGGCACCATCCTGGTCTACAGTATCGGTGTCATCTGGCTTACAGGCGGCAAAAAGAAATTCTCCTGGCGATCCTTCCTGAATCCGATGTTTGGTTTCATGATCTTTGGTATTATTCTGGGACTGCTGCACCCCACCCTGCCGGTCTTTCTTACCTCTACCTTAAGCTCCTTGTCAAATTGCTTCTCCGCTCTGGCTATGCTACTGACGGGTCTTGTCATCGCGAAGTTCGACATCCGGGAGCTGCTGAAAGTAAAGCCTGTCTACATTCTGACTCTGCTGCGCACCATCCTGATCCCGATCGGCGTCTACTTCCTGTTCAAAGCCGTGGGTACCCCGGATGAGATCCTGATGATGATCGTCTTTACAGCCGCTATGCCGTTGGGAATGAATACCATCATCTTCCCGGCCGCGTACGGCGGCGATCTGACCACCGGCGCCAGCATGGCCGTCATATCCAACGTGGTCGGCCTGATCAGCGTGCCGCTGATCCTGAGTTTGGTCTTATAAGAAAAAAACCAAGGCATACCCCACTGCGCAAGCCGTTTTTTTCTCGTTTCCGGGGTAATTTTTGGATTATACATCGGTATGCACTCAAAAAAGGCCTCTTCGGCTGATTTCAGGAGATGTTCAGAGCCCTTTTGGTCCCTGGATCGATCGATACTGCAGAGGTTCTGAAGAGTCTATATAAAAAATACCCCACGAAAAGTGCTTTTCAAGCGTTTTCCGTGGGGTACGAACAACTCAAAAGAAACAGAAATGTATAAGATCAGGCTTATATGCACTTGGTTTAGAATAATATACAATCATAACAAAGAGGTCTCCTGACGCAAGGTCAGGGACCTCTATTTTTATCCTTGGATCACTTCAGCGTTGAACGTTTCCGGCTTAGACAACCGCTTCTCTGCTTCATCCCAGGTGATCTCTGTCAGAGTATACTCTCCTTGCTCATATCCATACCCGTCAAGGGCATCCTGATACAAGGTAAAGGAAGCATCCGCACCGGGGTAGATCTTGAGGGTGACAGGGCCTTTCAAAGCCTGCTCCGCGCTGATAGCCGTCTCTGTCATGGGCAGGATGCTGCCGGCTTTGACGAACAACGGGATCTTGTCGATGGGAGCGTCCACGCAGATCGTCTGACCGCCCGCGTACTTCTCATTCGTATAGAAATCATACCAGTCAGTCCCCTCCGGAAGATAGACCTTCCGGACTTTTTCTTTTTGGATAGGTCTGGACTGCGCCTCATAATACATGGGCTCCGTCACCGGGCAGACCATCAGACTGTGGCCGAACATGAACTGATCTTTCACACGGCAGGCCGTCTCATCCTTCGGGAAATCGAAGGCCAGCAGGCGGAAGATAGTATCATCTTTCAGCCAGGTGGCGCCTGCCAATGAGTAGATATAGGGCATGAGCTGATAACGCAGTTGATTGACTTTGACGAGAGCTTCATAGAAAGCTGGCTCGGTCACGGCCCACATCTCACGCCTGACATCGGTACCGTGAGCCCGGAATATGGGCAGGAACGCGCCATACTGGAACCAGCGGGTGTAAAGCTCCTGATAGCCCAGATCCTCCATACCGTCCGGATAATCACCGGTCCAGAACCATGGCATGCCGCGTTTTACGAAGAAGGCGCCGATATCCAGGGTCCAGTAGGGAAGGCCCGCCGCGCAGAAGTTTAATCCCGCCGGGATCTGTTTGCGGAAGGTTTCCCAGGTCGCTTCGGTATCGCCGGACCACAGAATCGTGCCATAGCGCTGGCTGCCCGTGTAGCCATTGCGGGTCAGGTTGACGACTCGTTTGCTGGTGCCGGAGGCCTTCTGTCCTTCATAGATGCCCTGCGCATGGACCAGACCATAGGCATTGATCTTCTCCGCCGGGATATGGGTGGAGGCCTGCTCTACAAACGCGTGATACTGTTCGCCCGGTTCGGGACGCTCTCTGCGGCCCCATTCCGGCGTGAACGGTTCGCTGGAGTCGCACCACCAGGCATCGGTGCCAAAGCGGAAGATCCCTTCTTCCGCCTGCTTCCAGTACATCTTACGGGCCTCCTCACGGAACGCGTCGTAAGAGTTGGTTGCGGGCAAGAGCAGGTGGTTCTCCTGGAACTCCCGATAGTTATCGCACTGTTCGTTCAGATTGGGCCAGATGGAGACCATCATGCGCACGTCCTGCTCATGCAGCTGATCGGTCAGAGCTTTTACATCCGGGAAGCGTTCTTTGTCAAAGGTCTTCTGCCCCCACAGCTCGCCTTCCCATGACTGCCAGTCCAGGACCAGACAGTCTAGCCCCAGACCGCGCTTGCGGTATTCCGCAGCCATCTCCAGCATTTCCTGCTGGGTCTCATAACGTTCCTGTGACTGCATGAAACCATAGGCCCAGGCCGGCAGCATGACCGCCTTGCCGGTCAGTTCGCGATAGCCATGGATCACATCATCCATCGTCTCTCCGGCAATGAAATAGTAGTCCATCTCCAGATCCGCTTCTGTGTGAAGGTAGGTGCCGTATTGCGTATCTTCAAAGATGACCGGGCTGCCGGTGGCCAGAAGCAGACCGTAGCCCTTGTTCGATACCAGGAAGGGGATCCCGATCTTGCGGTTAGCCTGGTGCACATACTGAGTGGTCCCGCGCAGATCCAGCACGCCTTCTTCCGCCTGGCCCAGGCCATACAGATGCTCATCCGGCTGGAAGACCAGGTGCAGGCGGGTATGATAGAGTTCTTTGTCAAAGACCTTCTGCGCTTCCTTAACGACCTTTTTGAGGCCATCGGCGGTCTGGATCTCTTCTACGACCGCTTCCGCGTCATCCGCCATCTTAAATGATTTGAAAGGCTCCAGTTCCCGGGGATCCTTCTCCCGTTCCTGAAGAAGAAGCCGTCCATCCGGCCGCATGTAACGGATCGAGGCGTCACTTTTGGAGACCGCAAGGCACAGGGTCTCCGTTTTCAGGATGATGGCATCTTCTTCCTCCTGGAATTCCCAGGCGGCATAAGGCGCGTCTGTAAGGATGCCGATCCCCTTCTGATCGGCAAAAGCTTCCCGTCTCGTATAACGGACACGCACGATATCGCGATCCTTCGGCTCCAGTCTGAGCAAGCCTCTGTCCGTAGTCAGAAGCAGCGCGTCCTGCTCTCTCAGGACCTGGCTCACCCGGTCTTTTGGTTTTTTGTACACAGCAAGCATGGTCTTCTCCTTTGCATCTGCCAAAATAAAGGGGTGGAGGAAATGCTCCACCCCTCATATGATTCTTGATTATACTTTAGAAATGATCTTTTGTATAGTCAGGATCGATCAGTTTTTCGCGTCATACGCAGCCTGATAGATATCGATCATACCCTGAACACCCTTGACCTCGAGCTCCTGCAGATAGGAATCCCAGTTGGCTTCGACATCCAGGTCACCGGAGATGAAGCGGGCAGCCATTTCTTCTACATAGGAGAGGACGACGGTCTGGCTGTTCGCAAGCTCCGCGGACTGCGCGTCATCAAATACCAGCGGAGGCAGGCACTGAGCCGGATCCGGATCATACGGCTGGTAATTGTTACGGGTATCATAGCTCAGACGATACTCCATATTATCTTCATAGGTACCGATCTGGTACTGGTTGTAACGATATTCCTTAGCATCCGGCGTATCGATACGAGGACCATTCGCGCGCCATACGACGTTCTGCTCATCGCCCCACATAACGCCATCCGCGAACATCGCCAGCTCAGACGGATCACCGGTATTCAGGTCGACCGCGTCGGCCGGAACATCGCCTTCACCCGGAGTGATGCGCAGATACTGTACGCCTTCGTTACCAAAGACCTTCTTGAAGTTGATCTCACGGTCATACTGCTCAACGCCCCAACGGAACGCTGCCGCCGGATTGGAGCAGGCAGAAGTGATGATGTAGCAGGTCGGGGTGATCTGGCTGTACGGCATGAAGGTAGCGTAACGGCCGGCAGGACCTTCGATCGGGGAAATGGCAGTGTAATCGCCCCACTGCTCCAGCGCATCGCCTGGAACCGCGCTCGGAACACCATTCGGGAAGCAGCCGACCAGGTTGTCACCCGCTTCGTTCGTGGCGACGGTACGGGCCTGATCGTTGTTTATGATCAAGCTCTGATCATAATACAGACCCTGCTCATACAGAGAATGCAGCCAGCTCATGGCATCTTTCCAGCCTTCTTCCATATAGGCCAGCTTGATCTTGCCATCTTCCAGATATACATAGTTGTTATCCGGAGCGGTGTAAACGAACGGATCCGTCAGCCAGCCGGACAGGGCGTTGGAGTGCCAGCCGCCTTCAAAGCTCAGCAGCGGGATCTCATCGGACGCATCACCGTTACCGTTGGCATCCATATCTTTGAACGCCTTCAGGACGGTCTCAAACTCTTCAACCGTTGTCGGAGCTTCCATGCCGACATTCTCAAGCCACGTTTTGTTCATCCACAGCTTGGAAGAGTTCTCGCAATGTACGCACTTCTCGATGTAAGGCAGGCAGTAGATGTTGCCATCCGGCAGCGTGATGATGCCTTCCAGGCCAGGGACCTTGCTCTCGATATCCTGGAACATGGTGCTGTACTTCTCGATGTAATCATTCATCGGAACGAAAGCGCCCATGCTGCCATAGACCATCTGCTGGGTCTGGGTGATGTTGCACTGCATGTAAACATCCGGCATATCACCACTGGACAGGGAAATGTTGACCTTGTCGGTCAGGCTGTCCTGCGGGATAACGTTCCAGTCTACATGGACACCGGTCAGATCTTCATACCAAAGAGTGAACTCGTTGGTGGAGAAGTCTGATACGGACGTAGAGTTCGGAACCATGACCTTCAGGTTCATCGTACCATCTACGATGGGGAATTCATGCTCGGGAGAGACACCGTTTTCATCAAAGGCAACTTCTCCGGATGCAGATTCTTCCTGCTCGCCTTCCGGCTCTGTCGTATCCTCCGCTGTTTCAGAAGAAGACTGCTCTTTTCCGGAATCAGCCGGTTTGGAAGAGTCGCTCTTTTTGCCGCAAGCCGCGAAAACGAGGCTTACCATCAGCAGCAGGCACAGAAACGTACTAAGCTTTTTCATAGTATTTCCTCCTTGTTTTTTTATCCCTTAACCGAGCCGATCATGACGCCCTTGACCAGATATTTCTGTACGAAGGGATAGGCGATCAGGATCGGGACGGATGAGACCACGATCAAAGCATACTTCATAATGATCTGCATTTCCTTGCGCCGCAGCATTTCCTGTACATTGCTGCCGGTCATGTTGCTCATATCGATCTCGGTAGAGATGAGGATATCGCGCAGGAAGATCTGCAGAGGATATTTGCTCTTATCACTCAGATAGAGCATGGCGTTGAAATAAGTGTTCCAGTGTCCTACGGCATATAGCAGGATCATAACAGCGATGATCGCTTTGGAAACCGGCAGGACGATGCGCAGCAGGAAGGCCCAGTTGGAACAGCCATCGATCTGCGCCGCTTCCAGAAGCTCATCCGGAATGGTGGTCTGGAAATAGGTCCGCATGACGATCACGTTGTAAACGCTTAACAGTCCGGGCAGCCATAAGGCCCAGGCCGTATTGATCAGCCCAAGATTCTTTACCAGCAGATAGTTGGGGATCAGACCGCCGGAAAACATCATGGTAAAGACCAGGATCTTCATGATGATGCCGCGGCCCTTCAGCTGCGTACGGGACAGCGGATAGGCCAGCAGGATGGTAAAGACCAGGTTGAGAGCGGTACCGCATACGGTATAGAAGATCGTATTCCGGTAGCCGATCCAGATATCTTTATAATCGAAGACCATCCGGTAAGCATCCAGCGTCACATCCTTCGGCCAAAGGAAAACTTTTCCCGTCTGAACAGCGCGGCCGCCGCTGAACGAGCTGACGACCACGTTGATCAGGGGCAGGAGGATGATCAAAAATGAAAGCGTAGCCA
>ONBQ01000074.1 GCA_900316145.1 uncultured Eubacteriales bacterium | reverse complement strand
CTTCATTTTCTTAAAACTCTTCCGTCAGCCAGGCTTGCGCGCCATTCTTCAGGAACAGAGGAATCACATCGATCGGTGCGTCTACCGTAACGCACTGACCTCCTGCAAACACTTCTCCCGTGGTTACCAGCTTCCATTCGCAGCCTTCCGGAAGATAAACATCACGAGAAAGGGCTCCCTCGTGGCAGACTGGCGCCACCAGTATATCGCCGCCATACATATATTCATCGGTAACATCCCAGGCCTTTGAATCGTCCGGGAATTCATAGAACAGAGCGCGCATGACGGGTGTTCCTTTTTCATGCGCTTCTCGCATCAAAGAACGGGTATAATCGCGCATCTTTTCACGGATACCGATGTACTTCTTCATGATCTCGTAGTTCTCTTCCCCGTAGCTCCAGATTTCGTTGTCCGCGCCGGTCGCCATCCGCTCTTCACCTTTGGCATCGATGATTCTTTCGATCGGCTGTCTGTTGCCATGCAGCCGCATGACCGGGCAGAACGTGCCGTATTCAAACCAACGGATCAGGAGCTCCTGGAAGTCTTTCTCGCGGATATCTCCATTATGGAAACCGCCGATATCCGTTGTCCACCAGGGAATACCGGCCAGGCCCATATGCAGGCCAGCACAGATCTGCTTACGGAAATCCTCATAAGTTGAAGAAATATCACCAGACCATACCAAAGCGCCATACTGCTGAGAGCCGACCCAGGCGCAGCGGATCAGGTTGACGATATCATCCTGTCCAATGCTCTTCTGCCCTTCATAAAACATACGTGCATATTCACGAGGATAGATATTGCCGACCTCCAGATCCGATCCGGCCGCATAATGATAATTCTCATAGGCATACCCCGCGTATTCCGGCTCTGCCTCGTCCAGCCAGTAGGTGCGGACGCCAATGTCCTGATAATTCTTCTTGGCTTTTTCCCACACATACTTTCTTGTTCTGGGATTGGTCGTATCGATGAACACATTGTTGCCGTGGAAGATATGCTGTACATCCACACCAGCACCGCTCTTGACCAGCATTCCCTGCTGCTTGAGTTCCGCAAAGTTCTCGCTGCGGTAATCCACCTGCGGCCAGATGGAGACCATGGTCTCCATACCCATTTCATGCAGTTCTTTGATCATAGCCTCCGGATCCGGGAAGAATTCCGGATCGAAACGCCAGTCTCCGCAACGCGGCCAGTGATAGAAATCGATCACAAATACATCTACCGGGATACCGCGTTTGTGGTATTCTCTCGCGATATCAAGGACCTGTTTCTGGTTCCAGTAGCGCAGTTTGCACTGCCAGAAGCCCAGACCGTACTCTGGCATCATGGGCGCTTTGCCAACGGCATCCGCAAAGGCTTCCTCGATCTCGGCAGGGGTATCTCCCGCGGTGATCCAGTAATCGAGCTGCTCGGTACTCTCGGCTTCCCATATTGTAACATTGCTGCTGAAGTGGACGGCGCCGATCGCCGCGTTGTTCCATAAGAATCCATAGTCAAGGCTGGAAACATAGAAGGGTACGCTCGCCTGAGAATTGCGATGTGCCAGTTCGAGAGAGGTTCCCTTCAGATTCATGATCTCCTGCTGATACTGCCCCATACCGTAGATCTTTTCTGTCGGATCGGACAGAAATGTAGCTTTCAGCCTGAAGCTTCCTCCGCCCGGATGCGGGCTGAAATGCCGGGCCTTTTTCTGCAGTGCGCCTCCGTTCGGAATCTCCTGCAGCAGGATCTTGCCATCCGCGTTTTTAAATGTAAGCTGGAGCGCGCTGCCCCATTCGGATACGTTCATCTCCGCTTTGATCTTCCCATTGGTGATACTTGCAAAACGCTCTTCGATCTCGATCTTGGATTCGGTCTTTTCGGCTTCCTTAAGCGCTGCGCTTCCTTCCCGGATCCCGCCGAGGAACGTGGCTCTTACTCGCAGACTGTCTCGTCCCCAGGGACTGACCATAACGGTCTCTCCGTTTTCACGGAAAATAAGACTGCCTTCTGACTCTTCGAAAAATCCCATATTTTCCCTCCTTTAAAAAACTCCGGTTCAGTGCTGATCCACTGCTCCGGAGTTTTGTTTTAAGTTTCTGATTTACAGGGTCAGATCCTCCAGTTTTCCATTACGTGCGAAAACAGGCAGTACATCGATCGGAGCATCTACCGTGACGTTCTGACAACCTTCATAAATCTTACCATCATGCAGATTGCGCCACTGACCGGCCGGAAGGTAAAGCGTGCGCTCTCTCTGGCCTTCATAGAGGATCGGGGCCACCAAAAGATCCGGGCCGAACATGTAGCTGTCATCGATCTCCCAGGCTGTTTTGTCATCCGGGAATTCATAGAACAGCGGCCGCATGACCGGATCACCCTTTTCATGCGCAGCCTTCATGACTTCGCGCACGTATGGACGCATTTTCTCACGCAGTTCGATATACTTCTTGCAGATTTCATAAACCTGGTCGCCATAGCTCCAGATCTCGTTAGCCGCGCCGCTGCCGACACGGCCGCCGCCGGTCTTGCCCAGGGGCTCCTGATGCGGTTCGCGTACGCCATGCAGACGCATGACCGGGCAAAACGCGCCGAACTCGAACCAGCGGGTCAGTACTTCCTTGAACTCATCGGTACGGATATCTCCACCATGGAAGCCACCGATATCGGTCGTCCACCACGGAATACCAGCAATACCCATATTCAGACCGGCTCTGAGCTGATTACGCAGCGATCTGAAGGATGAATCGATGTCGCCGGACCAGACCAGAGCGCCATAACGCTGGGAGCCCGTAAACGCGCAGCGCAGGAGGTTCATGATATTCTTCTGTCCTTCCGCTTCCATGCCTTCATAGCACATTCTCGCGTACTCACGCGGATAAATGTTGCCGACTTCCATATCGGCTCCACGGAAATAGCGGTAATGCTCGAACTCGTAAAGGTTCAACTCCGGCTCAGCTTCATCCTGCCAGAAGATATGAATGCCTTTGTCATAATAGTTCTGCTTGATCTTGCCCCAGACATATTTGCGTGTCTCGGGATTGGTCACGTCGATGGTAGCCGCGTTGCCCAGCTGGACGAACCGCTTGCTGCGTTCGGAACGAGTCAACAGACCCAGCTCCTCCATCTCCGCGTAGTTGGGGCTTTCCGGTTCTGCGGTCGGCCAGATCGAGACCATAAGCTGAATGCCCATTTCGTTAAGTTCTTTGACCATTGCTTCCGGATCCGGCCAGTAATCAGGATCGAAACAGAAGTCACCCTGATGCGGCCAGTGGAAGAAGTCCACAACGATGACATCCAGAGGGATACCGCGTTTTTTGTATTCGCGGGCAATGCCCAGCAGTTCATCCTGCGTCTGATAACGCAGCTT
>ONBQ01000020.1 GCA_900316145.1 uncultured Eubacteriales bacterium | reverse complement strand
TTCTAAAAATACAGTTAAGAATAGTGAAAACAAAAGAAAAATCCGGCCGCAAAAGCCGGATTTCCTATGTTACGAGGGGGCTGTCACATCATCTAATGCGACAACCCCTTTTCTGTTACATGATCATTCTACCGGACCGACGTAAGTAAATTCCATATCCTTGCCGGCGTCTTCTTTGTAATCAGTCCAGGTAAGCTTTCTGTCATCGCTCAGGGACAGGCTCATGGCACCATCGGTATAGACGACTTCGTCCGTCTCGACTTCGTTCTCATCCCAGGTCATATTGGTCTTGACACCGACTTCGTTGGATACGATGTTGCGTCCATCAAAGTAACAGTCATATTCCCAGGTCGTTGCTTCGGTGGCGCTGCTGCCCCAGTGGATCAGGCAATGATATTCATCACCCTTGGCAGTGATCTCGATAGAAGCGCGGTCACACTCCCAGATACCCAGGAAATCGTCTCCGCTGCCCTTCGGCTCAAAGGATTCTTCCTCCGTGCTGACTTCTTCCATAGATTCTTCAGCAGAGCTTTCTTCTTTGGGCTCGGTCTTTTTGGACGCGCAGGCGCACATAGTGACAGCCAGCATCGCGACAAACAGTAAACAAATCAGTTTTTTCATGTTTTTCCCCCTCCTTTTTCTCCTACATTATAAGGTTTTTTTCTCACATGTCAATTCGCTCTTGACGAAATCTTTACGCTAAGAGTACACTGAAAGCAGAAAATTCAGGAGGTACCCCACCATGTCCATGAAAACTCTTGTAGGCGCGCGTCTGGCCATGTCAGACCGGGAGCTGACCTTTATCCGTGAAATGGCTGTAAGCCATGTCGAACTCAACATCAGCGAGGAGGAAGCCACCGTCGAGACCCTCAAGGCCGCTGTCGAACGCTTCGCCGCTTTTGGCATCACCATCGATCTGATCAACTGTGTCACTTTGCAGAAGAACGATATCATCGATCTGAACCTGACGGAAAAGAACGGCCAGCCCGCCAGCCGGGACGAAGAGATCCGCCGGTTCAAAAATCTGGTCAAAGTGGCGGCCGAGGCCGGCATCCATATCATTTCCGTCGCCTGGCAGCCCACCGGGGTCAAGCGCACCGGTTTTGAAGTCGGCGAGCAGACCCGTGGCGGCATCGCCTCCTTTGTCGAACTGAACGAGATCCTGGCCCGTCCGAATGATTATGAACAGTCCTTTACCGCCGATGAGATCTGGGATAATTTCGCCTACTTCCTGCGCGAAGTCACCCCTACCTTAAAAGAATGCGGTTCCAAGATCGCCCTGCACCCCAATGATCCGCCCATTCCCATGCTGTGCGGCATCCCCAGTCTGGTGTGGAACATGGACTGCTATCGCAAGGCCATCTCGCTGGATCCGGAAGGGGTCCTGGGCATCAAGCTGTGCGTCGGCTGCTGGCTGGAAGGCGGCGATCAGTTCGGTGACATCCTCTCTGACATCAAGGAACTGGCAGAGCAGGATCGCATCCTCTTAGTGCATTTCCGCAACGTAAGCAGCACCCTGCCCAACTTCCAGGAGACCTTGGCGGAGGATGGCTATGCCGATATGTACGCCATCATGAAACAGCTGATCGTCTGCGGCTATGAAGGACTGATCTACGTAGATCATGTCTTCGACGAGCCGCTCTATAAGCATGATCCGCTGATCCCCTTCGCCTATCCCACCGGCTATATGAAGGGCCTGATGCACGCGATCGAACAGGAGCTTAAGGGCTGATCCCCTATAAAACGAATCGGGACTGCGGAATCGGATCCACAGTCCCGTTTTTCTTTACTTTCTCTTCCTTACGAAGAAGAGATAATAGCTGACTTCCATGATGCAGGTAGCCATCCACCCGACAGGATATCCGAAACCGATCCACAACGCCGTATTCGAAATAAAATGCGACATGATGAACAGGTAGATCTGCCGGATGACAACGAAACCCACGATCATGATGATCATCGGTCCGCGCGAATCACCCCGGCCGCGCAAAGCGCCGGCCAATACGTGGTTCACGCAGTTGGCCAGCAGGAAGAAGGTGTTGGCGTGGATGAAGAGGACGCCGAAATCGATGACCTTGCTGTCCTTGGAGAACAGGCCGATTGCCGGACGGGCAAAGATGTAGATGAACAGGGCAATGACACCGGTGATCAGGACTGACATCAGGATGGCCGTCCTCGTCCCCTTATCCGCCCGCTCCTTCTGCTTCGCGCCGATGTTCTGGCTGACAAAGGTCGTAGCAGCCATAGCCATGCTCTGCAAAGGCAGCATGATGAAGGAATCCAGCTTGTTGTAGCAGCTCCATCCCGCCATGCAGGCCGATCCGAAATAGTTGATGTAGGCTTGTACGAACACGTTGGAAAACGCCGTAATAACAGACTGGATACCGGCGGGCAGGCCCAATCCGAAGATCCGCTTCAGAATGCCGCCGTCAAGCTTCAGATCCTTCCAGCTGAGCCTGTAGATATCCTGCGTTCGGGTCAGAAGCATCAATACCAGCACCGCGGAAACCGCCTGCGCGATGATCGTGGCGTAGGCCACGCCCTCGATGCCCATATGAAACACGATAACGAACAGAAGATCCAGCAAGGTGTTCAGGATACTGGTGATGATCAGGAAGACCAGCGGACGGGTGGTATCGCCCACCGCGCGCAGGATACCGCTGCCCATGTTGTAGATGAGCAGGCCGGACAGGCCCATGAAGTAGATGCGCAGGTAAGTAGTCGCGTCCTCGAAAACATCATCCGGCACGGACATAAAATGCAGCATGGGCTTGACGCCCAGCACGCCAATGATGGAAAACAGCACGCAGAAGATGAACGTCATGGCCATGGTCGTCTCGACCGCGTCATGCAGTTTTTCCATGTTTCTGGCGCCGAAATGCTGGCCGATGACCACGCAGGCACCGATCGAGAATCCGTTGAAGAAGAAGACCAGCATGTTGACGATCATGGTCGTGGAACCGACCGCCGCCAGTGCCTGGGTGCCTACGAAATTGCCTACGACGATGGAATCCACCGTATTGTAGAGCATCTGGAAAATGTTCCCAAGCATGAGCGGGATCGAAAACAGAAGGATCTGCTTTGGGATCGACCCCTGGGTCATGTCCCGGGTCGTGGTTTTTTTATTTGATAAGGCCGACATAGATCCGGTCACTCCTTTCCATTCACATCATACAGGGCATCCATGATTGCGAATAATTCATGTTCCTGCTCTTTTCCCATCGCCGTTGTTTCGCCGAACTGCATCAGGTCTTCTGAAGCCGTGTTCTGTTTCCACTCTGGCAGACCTTCCCCGTTCGGGTCTCCGGTCTTGATGAAATTCGCCCAGTAGTCGAGCATTTCTTCGCTCAGTTCGCGGTCACGGTCATCATACAGTGCAGACTTCTCCGGGATGTTTCCATAGCAATAGATCATCTCTCCGCTGTGCCAGGGGCCAATGCGTCCGTTTTCTTTGGTAAAATAGTATTCATAGACGGGGATGCCCTGCTCCACAGCCAGCCGGTTCAGGCAATAGTGCGGATAATCGAAAAAGACAGCACCCCAGATCATGGCCCAATTCGCAGCCGCCTCCTCATCCGTCGAGGCGGGATACAAGGCGAGCACCTGATCCGCATGATCTCCAAAATAGTTCCGGACCCTCTTCTCATACTCTTTACGACCGACCCGGTCGAACAGCAGGAACGACGCGCTTTCCCGACTGTTGTAGCCATGCAGGATGGCAGTCTCATTGAAACGACCGTTCTGATAAGATGTCATGGGAAGTTCCGTCAGGGCATATCCATCGATGGTCATATGATGTTCCGTATCCACCCATTCCAGCAGTTCTTCCGCGGGCATCCGACGCAGTTCATACATCGTCGAAACGACAAGCCTCAGCTTCATCCTCGCACCGCTTGCCTGAGCCTCCTCCATGGAACGGAATGAGTGCGGCGGCTCGGGTGAGGCCACCGTGGAACTCTCCAGGATCGCCCTCTGGAACAGTCCCTTGGCCAGAGGGGATACGCACAAGGCGCTGACGCTCGCGGCTCCGGCCGATTCCCCGGCGATCGTTACCTGATCCGGATCTCCGCCGAAGGAAGCGATATTTTCCTGTACCCATTTTAAGGCCTGGATCTGGTCCAGCAGACCATAGTTGCCCGTCGTGCCGTTTGGGGATTCCTCTATCAGTTCCGCATCCGCCAGATAACCGAAAACGCCCAGCCGATAGGCAAAATTGACGACTATGACTCCTTCGCGGGCCAGACTCTCGCCGCTGTAATCATGATACCAGGTCTGCCCCGTCTGCAAGGAACCGCCATGGATGAAGACCAGCACAGGACAGTCCTTCACATCCCCCTCCGGCTTCCAGATGTTCAGATATAAGGAATCCTCACTGACCGGCGGCACCCAATTATCATCCAAAGAGATCTTATAATCATGATACCCTATGATCTGTACCAGCGAATCATACAGCGGTATATGGGTCGGCTGCATACTCATTGGCGCAAAATGATCCGCCTGAAGGGTGCCTTCCCATGGTTCAGGATCTTTCGGCTCTGTCCAGCGCAGATCTCCCACCGGCGGAGTGGCATAAGGAATGCCCGCATAGACCTCGACCTTGCCATCTGTCGTCAGAACCCCTTGCACATCACCATAGGCCGTGGTCCGCACGTCTGTGTGCTGCGGATCCTTCCCGGCAACGGCCGGCACCGCTTTCGTGGGCGGCCAGGTGAATTTTACGATCACGATAAAGACGCCGATCCAGACCAGCCAGAAAAGTCCCTTCACGAACCACTTCTTCCGGCGGGTCCACTTATGATACAGAAGCCAGAAAATGAGCGCTGCTAAAGAAGCCAGCGCGAAACTAAGCAGAGTATTGTGATTGAGCTCCAGCACGGCCAACATCAGCAGGAAGACCAATGTGGAGAAAAAGCAAAAAACGACGCGTCGGAATGGGGTTGGATGATCCATACTGCCGCAGACCTTCCTTTCTTCCCTGTATATTACTAATATTGTACGCTTTTTTAGACGAAAGTCAAATCAGTTTTTGTTGCGCAATTCCTATATGTATGGTATGCTATGAAAAAAGGAGGTACTGATCATGTCTGAAGTCTTAAACGCGATCCGCGATCGTTATTCTACCCGTGGTTATAAGCCCGACAAGCTGAGCGAAGAAGTCCTGAACCAGCTGATCCTGGCTGGTCTGCAGGCTCCTACCGCCGCGAACAAACAGGAAGTCCACTTCTCCGTCATCGATGGTGACAACCCCGTCCTTCAGGAGATAGAAGATGAGAAAAACCGTCTGTTCAACGCCAAGCCGGCGAACAATTTCTATTACAGCGCTCCCACCGTTTTCATTCTGAGCGCCGATTCCAACTTCTACTGGAGCCCGCTGGACGCCGGCATCGCTACTGAAAACATTGTTCTGGCAGCAGAAGCGCTGGGACTTGGCAGTCTGATCATCGGCTGCGTCAAGGACGCACTCCGTGGCGAGAAGGAAGCAGAGTTCGCAAAGAAGCTGGGCTTCCCGGAAGGCTATCGTTATGAGATCGCCATCGCCATCGGCTACAAGGATGCGGTGAAAGAGCCCCACACCTACGACTGCGAAAAGAGCGTCACGATCGTAAAATAAACAGTCCTGATTGAAATCCATCATTTATACAGACTTCCCATCCCTGTTGGGATGGGAAGTCTTCATTTATACGGATTTCCCGTCCCGACAGAGATGGGAAATCTTCCATAGTTATGTTTTCCCTCTAATTCTCAGCAAACTTGAAACATATAGCAACCAGGAAACTGTTCCCTCTTCGATTGACAACGCTCCGGACATATGCTATACTGCCCGCAGATCATGTCCTTCACAGGACCAATGAAAGGAGAATGTATTATGCGTGATAGAATGGATGAGGTCATTTTACTGTCGTAACAATTGCATATCGGACACGCCGGAACCCGGTGTGTCAGCCTGAGAACCTTTCGTGGATCCTGTTAACCAAACAGCACACTGACAGGTGTGTTATTTTTTTGCCTTTCAGTACTTGTTCAGCCATTGTTGACGAAGCAGACCATTTTGGAGCAAACTTGTTTGCGGAAAAATGGTCGAATTCGGTGACGGGGGACCCGACAGGGTACCCCTCTCCAGCACGAGCGCATCCCTGCGCGAGTGCCTGGAGGGCTGAACAGCTTTCACTAAAGCCATTGTTGACGAAGTGGACCATTTTGGAGCAAACTTGTTTGCGGAAAAATGGTCGAATTCGGCGACGGGGGACCCGATCCAGGTTCTCCAACCCTATTAGGAGGAAATCACCATCGATTACAAACGATTTGGCTTTGGCCCGGATATCGTCACTGATGATCCGGCTTTAGAGCCTGCACGTGTGACCGCCGTTCATCGCGGTCGTTATGAGCTTGTCTGTCCACACGGTGAAGTGTTTGGACAGCTGAAAACCAAAGAATACTATGCGGAAGGGGAAGTTTTCCCGACAGTCGGAGATTTCGTGCTGATCCGCTACAATCCGGCCGGGGACAGTTTGATCGTCCGCACGCTGCCCCGGAAGACCTTTTTCTCGCGGCGTGAGCCGTCACCCATTCCCCAGGAACAGGCGATCGCTGCCAATTTCGATTATGTGTTTATCATGCAGTCTATGAATCAGAATTTCAACGTGAAACGGCTGGAGCGTTATCTGACCCTGACGTGGCAATCCGGCGCTCAGCCTGTGATCCTGCTGACCAAATCGGATCTGGCTGATGATCCGGATAGCTTTATCGAACAGGCTAATACCGTGGCGTTCGGGGTGCCTGTCCTTGCGATCAGCACCTTCAAGGACGAGGGCCTGAACGCACTGGAACCCTATCTATCTCCTGGAAAAACCATCGTTTTCCTGGGTTCTTCCGGCGTAGGCAAGTCCACTCTGGTCAACCGCCTGGCTGGCGAAGAGACGATGCTGACTTCCGCTGTTCGGGAGGATGATAGCCGTGGCCGTCATACGACAACGCATCGTCAGCTGATCCTGCTGCCTGACGGCGCAATGCTGATCGACACGCCTGGCATGCGAGAACTGGGCATGTGGGATGTCAGCGAGGGGCTGGGAACATCATTTGCGGATGTCGAAGCCTTTCTGGGCCAGTGTCGGTTTGCGGACTGCAGGCATGAAACGGAGCCTGGCTGCCGCGTCAAGGAAGCCCTGGCAACGGGCGAGCTTTCTGAGGAGCGATGGGAAAGCTATCTGAAGCTAAAGAAAGAGGCCTTGTACACAGATGACAAGGAGGCTTTTCTGCGTCGGAAACAGCAATGGCACAAGTCCATCGCCATGGAAGCCCGCAAAAAGAAGAAAAAGAAGTAACAAAAAGCACCCTCCTTGCCGGTCATCCGGCAAAGAGGGTACTTTTCGATTTCAACTCTTTTTTTGATGGTAAAGCGACTCACCATTCACGAACGACCGATACAGCTGGACCTTATTGGCATAGTTGTCCGCTATACGTCTGGATTCTGTTTCCGGAATTCCACGTTCATGGTAAAAAGCAAATACTTCCTCCCATTCAGGCACTTTTTCAAGGTCAAGGATGTTTGAGTCGGAAATATACTTTAGTGAATCCATGCTCCTTTTCGCAAATCCATGTGTTGGTTCATCCAACAGTTCTGTTCTTGTGAGTTCACGCAGACTATCCCAGTACATGCTGTTTCCTGTGTCATAGATCGGCGCCATCTCCAAAAACGCAAGGCTTTCCGGATCGCGTAACACACCGAAATTCGTATAATGTCGATCCTGATTGGAAAGGATAAAGTCTGACGCCATTTGATAATCCAGGCTTCTTCTGATCTTTTTTTCGCTGATCCCATTTTCCACGCATACCTGAATGAACAATTCATATTCCGATTGGTCATTTCTCTTCTTTCGTGAATATATGATCTCGGCTGCATAAACAAGCTCTTGATCTTTGTTTGAAAACGAAGGGCATTGAGATCCCACGCAGTTTCCATTCTGCATGATCACGTCATAAGGGACATAGTCGACCATGGGGATCTTTCCTTGTCGGTCATGGAAATAGCTGGCGAAAGCTTCATTGATATTCTGTAATCCTTGCAGTCTTTTGCTCTCCTTTATAAGAATGAACTGCCCCGTGTCCGTCTGTTCCCAATGTTTTTGCAGCTGCCCGTTTAGGCCGGAACTGGCATCATACTCATCCCCGTTGTACAGGGCGATCCCACCCGGCCCGACATGGTCATAAAGATCGATATCCTCCCATGACAGATCCAGATCGACTGGACAGATCCAATAAGAATCTGTCAGGCTTAAAGCCAGATTCTTCGCGAGATATTCTCCTGTTGTCTGACAGCCGGCATCAAGCAACAATTTCTGAATATTCTCCCGATGGCCGGGAATGGCTCGTGTCGACCACCATTTATTCGCGTTTTCTAAAGTGAAATTGCCCAGATAGGGTGCATGTTCAGGGTCATATAACACCACATCTTCCACCCGTTCTTTGTCCCGGCTGAGTTTTAAAACAGCAACGGTCGTATCCCGATGCTTGAGGGCATAGATGTTTGAAGTATAGGAATGATCTTCTTTCTTTTCTTCTGCCTGTCCGGCCATTTTCTCAAATGCCGCTCGAAAAGCCTGCAGCCTCTTATACTGACTGATGGCCATTTCGGCAGCGGAATTATATATATAGAGTTTATCTGCCTGGTGACCCGTTTCCGGCGCTTTGATCATCTGTTGGCCTTTGCCCTGTCCAACACATAGGTACATGCCATCTTGTACGCGCCTCCATTGGACAAGCCCATGCCTTTGGCTGAAGAAAGTCATTCCATTGAGATCGACCTGGTTTTTCAGGTCATGTTCGATCAGTCCCGTAACGTATTCATTTACAGATCGCCTGCATTCCGATGATCTGACCCGGATCTGATCTTTTTTCTTCTTTGGTACAAAAATGTACAGTCTTTCATATGTCTTCTCGTTATACTTGCGGCTGGCTTTTTGCTGTGCGATCGATGTACTCATAGTTATCATCTCCTTAGCTGTACTATAACATAAAGCATTATCATTGCGCAAGTATATCATTTTAAAAAAAAAGAAAGGACCCCTACTAAGCAAGGTGGCTTAACAAAAAACAAAGGACCCGAAGATCTCAGTTGAGACCTCCAGGTCCTTTTTATCTGGAAGGGGCACCTTATAATTACTTCAGATGTGTCGCTTCTTTATACGGGCGGAACAGCAGCCAGAAGAAGCAGATGACGACGGCAATGGCTACGACTGTGAAGAAGCCGAAACCGTTACCGGCGAACAGTCCGCCGATCTGGTTGATGACCAGGCCGACCAGCCAGGCAAAGACGCACTCATAACCGATGGCGAACCAAGTCCACTTCGCGCTGTTCATCTCACGCTTGATAGCACCCATAGCGGCGAAGCAAGGCGCGCACAGCAGGTTGAAGGCCAGGAACGCATAACCGGAGATAGCGGTGAAGGAGTTGGCCAAAGTCGTGTAGACCGGCGCGTCTCCGGTACCGTACAGGATACCCATGGTACCGACGATATTTTCCTTCGCGACCAGACCGGTGATAGAAGCGACAGTCGCCTGCCAGTTGCCAAATCCAAGCGGGGCAAAGATCCACTTGATCGCGGAACCGATGCGGGCCAGGATGGACAGCTCAAGCTCATCCTCCGCCAGCATACGGAAGCCGTCTTCGGTCCAGCCGAAGAAAGAGGTGAACCATACGAGAATGGTGGAAAGCAGGATGATGGTACCGGCCTTCTTGATGAAGGACCAGCCGCGCTCCCACATGCCGCGCAGGACAGCGCCCAGGGTAGGCATATGATAGGCCGGCAGCTCCATAACGAACGGAGCCGGGTCACCAGAGAACATCTTGGTCTTCTTCAGGATGATACCGGAGCAGATGATCGCAGCCATGCCCAGGAAATAGGCGGAAGTAGCGACCCAGGCGGAACCGCCGAAGATCGCGCCGGCGATCATGGCGATGAACGGAGTCTTCGCGCCGCAGGGAATGAAGGTGGTGGTCATGATCGTCATACGACGGTCACGTTCGTTTTCAATGGTACGGGAAGCCATGATGCCCGGGATGCCGCATCCGGTACCGATCAGGATCGGAATGAAGGACTTACCGGACAGACCGAACTTACGGAAGATACGGTCCAGAACGAAGGCGATACGGGCCATGTAACCGCAGCTCTCCAGGAATGCCAGCAGGAAGAACAGGACCAGCATCTGAGGAACGAAACCGAGGACCGCGCCGACACCGGCTACGACACCGTCCAGGATCAGGCTCTTGAGCCAGTCCGCGGTGCCAAGCTTGTCCAGCAGGCCTTCCAGCAGGGCGGGGATACCCGGTACCCAGGTACCGAACAGAGAAGGATCATCAGCCTTGCCGCCGTTGTCCAGGAAGGTCTGGCAGGCTTCTTTGACTTCTGTGCCCTTGACGGTCACTTCTTCGATGGCCAGGGTCTCTTCATCTTCGACTTCGTAGGTGAACTCATCCACATCCGCGAAGTTGCCCATGAAGTACTCAACAGCATCCATCGCGGCCTGCTCATCATACTCTTCGGATTCAAAATCCAGAGCATCCAGAACACGGTCATTCTCGACCGCTTCCGCAGCGCCCAGGATCACGCCGATGGCTTCAGCATGCTCTTCGTATTCCGCGGTACCCTTGCCAAACAGATGATAACCATCGCCAAACAGGCCGTCGTTGGCCCAGTCGGTCGCAGCCGCGCCGACGGTGACCATGGAGATATAGTAGACCAGGAACATGATCGCGGCAAAGATCGGCAGACCCAGCCAGCGGTTGGTCACGATCTTATCGATCTTATCCGAGGTGGAAAGCTTGCCGACGTTGGCCTTCTTATAGCTGCCCTTGATGATATTGCCGATGTAAACATAGCGCTCGTTGGTGATGATGGATTCGGCATCGTCATCCAGTTCGGTCTCGGCCGCCTGGATATCTTGCTCGATGTGCTCTTTGATGTCAGAAGGAATGTTCAGCTTCTCAAGGACCTTTTCATCACGCTCAAAGACCTTGATGGCGTACCAGCGCTGCTGCTCTTCCGGCATGTTATGAACGACCGCTTCCTCGATGTGGGCGATAGCATGCTCGACCGGACCGCTGAAGGTATGCATCGGGACCGTCTTGGTGCTCTTCGCCGCGTCGATGGCCGCTTCGGCCGCTTCCATGATGCCGGTGCCCTTCAGAGCAGAGATGGGGCAGACCTTGCAGCCAAGTTCTCTTCCCAGTTCCTGAATGTTGATCTTGTCGCCATTCTTCTCTACGACGTCCATCATGTTCAGGGCGATGACCACCGGAATGCCCAGCTCGGTAAGCTGCGTGGTCAGGTACAGGTTACGCTCCAGATTGGTCGCGTCGATAATGTTCAGGATGGCATCCGGGCGCTCATCGATCAGGAAATTACGGGCAACGACTTCTTCCAAAGTATAAGGAGAAAGTGAATAAATACCCGGAAGGTCCATGATCTTTACATCGCTGTGCTTTTTCAGCGTACCTTCCTTCTTTTCCACCGTAACGCCGGGCCAGTTACCAACGAACTGGTTAGAACCGGTCAGCGCGTTGAACAATGTTGTCTTACCACTGTTCGGGTTACCCGCAAGGGCAATACGAATACTCATTTTTATAATGCTTCCTTTCCCATGGATTAGCTTTTACTAACTATTGGCTGAAAAAAAACGCGTTCGCTGTCTTCCTCAGTCTTGAGATAGAACTGAGTTAGAAACCAGGCGCACGGTTCTTTACTCAGCGATCTCGATCATTTCAGCATCCGCCTTGCGGATCGACAGCTCATAACCACGAACCGTGATCTCGACCGGGTCACCCAGCGGCGCGACCTTGCGGACATAGATCTCCACATTTTTGGTGATGCCCATGTCCATGATGCGACGTTTGACGGCTCCTTCACCATGGAGCTTCTTGACCTTTACGGTCTCTCCGATGTGAACTTCTCGTAATGTTCTCATACACTTTCTCCTCTCTATATTCTGCGCTGATAGAAAGCGCATTCCATCACTGTACAAAAATCTTCATGGCCATCTCTTTATCGATCGCGACACGGGATTCCTTGACATTGACGATCAGGTTCCCGGCGATCTGCGAGATGACGATGACCGATGCGCCACCGACAAATCCCAGATTTTCCAGATGTGTCCGCACTTTCGGGTTTCCTCCGACGCGCTGGACCATCAATTCGTCCCCTACAGGAGCAAGCGGCAAAGGCATCATAACATATCGTCTCCTTGTTTCTGAATCATTAAAAAAGGTTAGCTTCGTCTAACATTTGTTATGTTAGTATTAACTAACCCATTTGTCAATTCTTTTTCTTTATTTTTTGGAAATCATTCCCTGTTATCTTTCAGGCTTTCGACCATGTCCACCCGGTCTATGCGCCGCCGCACCAGCAACAAGGAAATAAAGTAGCAGCAAACTGTGATCAGCGCCGTAAGCAACAGGCTTTCCAGACGGAGCGTGGCCGGGATCATCAATCGCTCCACTTCTACGAAGGAGCGTGCGTACCAGGCCATAACGCCCCATGCCGCCAAAGCTCCCAGGGCAATACCGGGTACCAGCAGTAAATGATTGGAAAGGATCGTCATCCTGTCGATACGGGCATTATCATACCCCAACACCTTCAACATGGAAATGGTATGTCGGTTCTCTGAGAGCATCATGTTGACAGTCGCATACAAAGAGGCTATGCATACGATCATACCGATCCCGATCAAGGCGTATACCATGCCGCCCATCGCGACCAGCATATTCAGAAGAGTGCTCTTTCCGGAGCCGGACGGTCCCAGGATCACGCAGATCTTTCCCTTTTCCAGCTCCAGCCCGGCATGGTCCAGGGCGAACACCTTGGCTTCTCCCTCTCCGTATGTTTTTACCAGATCCTTGACATCGATAAACATAGATTGCCTTCTCTCTTTGGTTAGTTATTGCTAACTAAATATAACACGCAGGCCTCTCGTTTTCAAGGGTCAGGCACAAAAAAAGGGGTCCCTTTTCAGGGACCTCTGCGTATGTTCTTTATTTCTGCACGTCGATGATGACTTTCATCGTGCTTTCACGGTTGTCATCGATATAATGATAGGCTTCCAGATAGTCCTTGAACGCGAACTGTTTGGAGATAAGAGGTTTAAGCTGCACCTTGCCCTCGTTGACCAGTTCGATGGCCTTGATGTAGTCCTCATTGCGGTACATCATAGACGTGTTCAAGTCCAGCTCATGATCGTTGAGCACGGCCAGATCCACAGTAGCCAGACCGGCAAAGACGGCGACCAGGATGATGGTGCTGCCCTTTCTGGCATTCTGGATGGCCTGGTCCATGGTGATGTTGGAGCCGGCACAGTCATAGATGACGTCCGCCTTGTCCGGGCCGAAGGTCTCCACGAAAGCGGTCGCGAAATCATTGTCCTTGGTGTTGACGCAGATATCGATCCCGACCTCCTTCGCCTTGGCCAGGCGGATGTCGGAGATATCCGTGATCATGACTTTGCGCGCGCCAAGGCCTTTCGCAACCTGCGCAGTCAGGTTGCCGATGGGGCCGGCGCCCAGGACGCAGATATCCTTGCCTTCTACATCACCGGCACGGCGAACGGCATGTACGGCGACTGCCAGCGGCTCGATCATAGCGCCTTCTTCCAGGGTCATATCCTCCGGCAGCGGGGTGACCTTCTTGGCGTCGACCGCGAAGTATTCCGAAGCGGTACCTGTGGTCTGGAAACCCATGACCTTCAGCTTCTCGCAAAGATTGTATTTGCCGTGGCGGCAAGGATAACACTCTCCGCAAACGACCTGCGGCTGAATGGTGACCTTCTGGCCGATCGTAAACTGATCGACGCCTTCACCCAGCGCTTCCACCAGGCCGGACACTTCATGTCCCTGCGTTACAGGGTATTTAGTGAAGGGGTGCTTGCCGTGATACACGTGGATGTCGGATCCGCACACGCCGATATTCATGATCTTGACCAATACTTCGCCCGCTTTTGGCTGAGGCTTCTCGATTTCCCGGAAGATGATCTTGCCGGGTTCTGTCATGACTTGCTGCAGCATTTGTTATCTCCTTTTTTATTTTATTCTCATACCGATCCGGATCAGGCGGAACATCCGGATGGCGGCTTGCAAATATAATTCTTCGGCCTTCTCCATGGCTTCATTGACTGACATAGGCGCATTGACCGAGGTCATCAGCGAATCCACCCCGTGGTCCAGAATGTCCATCGCGCCTTTTCCAAGGCCGCCTGACAATCCGCACACGGGCACTCCCTTGGCCTTCGCATGCTCACCTACGCCCTGCATCACCTTGCCGAAGCAGCTTTGCCAGTCCGTGCGCCCCTCGCCTGTCACGACCAGGTCCACATCTTCCAGGCGCTCATCAAAGTGGATCAGGTCCAGTACCGTCTCTACGCCGGATTTCATCTCCCCATGGAAAAACACCTTCAACGCCGCTCCCAGGCCGCCGGCCGCGCCGGCTCCCTGCACTTCATTGCAATCGATGCCGAACTCCTTCCAGATCACCTGGCGGTAGTTCTCCATGCCGGTCTCCAGTTCCTCCTGGGCTTGTGGGCTCGCGCCTTTTTGCTTGCCAAAGGTGTAGGTCGCCCCATTCTCTCCGGTCAGCGGATTGGTGACATCGCACATGACGGTGATCTTTGTATCCGCCAGCCGAGGGTCCAGCCCGGATATATCGATGTGCCGTACCTGGATCAGGTCCCGGCCGAAGCCTTCCAGCTCTTTACCCTCTTCATCCAGGAAACGGACGCCCAATGCCCTGGCACATCCCATGCCGCCGTCATTGGTGGCCGACCCGCCAATGGCGATGGAGATATCCCGATAGCCCTGATCTAACGCATGCAGGATCAGCTCGCCCGTTCCATAGGTCGTAGTATGTCTGGGGTCACGCTGTTCTTCGCTGATCAAGGTCAGTCCGGACGCCTGGGCCATTTCTATGATGGCTTTGTCTTCGCCAAAAGCACCGTAATATGCCTCGATCTCACTCATTCTGGGGCCATGGACCCGGGTCACCACGCGACTTCCCTGTTCGGCCTCGATCACGGCATCCACCGTGCCCTCTCCTCCATCGGCCATGGGAACGTAGTCATATTGACAGGGGCCGAACACTTCCTCCGCGGCGCGGCCCAGAAGTTCAGCCGTCTTTTTGCTGGTTAAAGAACCCTTAAAAGAATCCGACGCAAACAACAGTTTCATAGCGTCCCTCCTTTGCTGTCCTCATTATAATGGATTTGATGCGATTTGAAAAGAAAAACATTGCTTCATTTCTCACGCTTCGCTATAATGAAAACAGCTTATCCATACCGGGAGGTTTTTATCATGAATACAGATTTTATCAAAGGCGTGATCGTACCGATCATCACACCCATCGACGCTGAAGAGCGCATCGACGAAGCCAGATTGCGGGCTCAGGTAGACTATGTGATCGAAGGCGGTGTGCTGGGCATCCTTGCCTTCGGCAGCAATGGCGAGTTTTACGTTGTGGAAGAAGAGGAAATGGAGCGAGGGCTTAAGATCATGGTGGACCAGGCCGCAGGCCGCGTACCCGTCTACTTTGGCATCGGCGCCATCAGCACGAAAAAGTGCGTCCGCCTGGCCAAAATGGCGGTACGGAACGGCGCTGCCGGCATTTCTGTTCTTCAGCCCATGTTCTTAAAACCCACGGAGACCGAACTCTATCAGCACTTCAAAACGATCGCCGAGGCCATTCCCGACACCCCCATGCTGCTTTACAACAATCCCAGCCGGGTCGGCTACACCATGTCCGCCGCTCTGGTAGAGCGTCTGGCTCATGAAGTGCCCAACATCGTCGGAATGAAGGATACCAGCGGCGACATCACCCAGACGGCTGAGTTCATCCGCCGCACGCGGGATGTCGGTTTCAAGGTCTTCGGCGGGAAAGATACGCTTCTTTACGCCTCCCTGTGCCATGGCGCTGTCGGCGGCGTTTGCACGGCTGCCAACTTCATGCCCGAGCTTATCACCGATGTGTATAACAAATATGTCGCCGGCGATATAAGCGGTTCTCTGGAAGCTCAGTTCAAGCTGAATCCGGTGCGGCTGTCCATGGATGCCGCCAGCTTCCCCGTAGCGGCCAAGGACATGGC
>ONBQ01000165.1 GCA_900316145.1 uncultured Eubacteriales bacterium | reverse complement strand
AGCGGGTTCCATCGCTTCCCGCACGCGTGCCATCTGTGGCAGGAATCTCAGTGGACCAATGAAACAAGAAAAGATCTGTTCTCAAACTATGTCCGGTTTGAAAAAGCCTATCGCGAAGAGTTCGGACAGAGATTCGCCTCCCTTACGGTGGCGGACGCCATGCTGGCATATGTCGAAGTCTACCCGTATGAAAGTCTGGCGGAAAAGACGCATGACATTTTACGACAGGAGATCAAGAGGCTGGAAAGAGAACTGACGATCCAGGATTCTGAAGACGGAAGAAAAGAAGCGGTCATGGAGCCGCCGGAAGAAGGAAGCTCCGGTTCGATTTTGCAAACGCTGAAGGGATCGCAAGGAAGAATGACGATCGGCTTTGTTTTCGATGGAACAGGAAATGCGCCGGAGAAGCTTCATGAAGAAGCGAGTCGACAGGCGTGTGACAGGTTTGGAGATAAGATACGTCCGGTATTCTTCAGCGCAGGGACGACTGATCTTCATGAGAATATGGAAGTGCGTATTGAAGAATGGCTGGAACAAGAGAACTGCCAGGCAGTGTTTTTTACCTCGCCATATGGCGGCTTCGATCGCTGTACGTCATCCCAAGCTGAAAGTCTTGAACTGTGATCTGAGCAATCGATCTGCCAATTTAAGATCGTACTTCGGACGCATGTATGAAGCGCAGTTTGTGGAAGGCTTGATCGCGGGGCTGCTAAGCCGCAGTGGAAAGATAGGATACCTGGCAGACTTTCCGAATGCCGGAATGATTTCCTGCATCAACGCTTTTGCGCAAGGCGCCTCCATGACCTGTCCTGATGCCAAGGTTTATGTGGCTTGGAGCATCTCAGGCCGTGAGCAAGTAGATAAAGTACTTCTGGACCCGGCGCTTGATTTGATCGAATATCAACAGGACTTTGAAAAAGAAGTGGGTAGATTGCCCTCAGGCCTCTATTTCACAGCACAACAAGAAAAAGAATACAGGATCTCTTCCACTTATTGGAACTGGACACTTTTCTATGAAAAGATGATCCGTGGTCTGTTGAACGGGACGTTCAAAAATACCAGCACTTCTCACGCTAAAGCCGTGACATACTGGTGGGGCTTATCCTCCGGAATCGTCAATATCGAATACGATACGAAGTATTTGGGCAGATCTGACAGACTGATCCGCTTCATGGAGCAGGAAACGATATCCGGCGATCTGGATCCGTTTCAAGGTCCGCTAAGAGACCAGACTGGAAAGCTGATCTGCCCGGAGGGTGATTCCCTGACAACGGAGCAGCGTACCCATATGGAATGGCTTCTGGACTCTGTCGTTGGAGAAAAACCTGACAAAGATGCCGGAAGGATCCATTATGTCTCGCGATAGTTAATAGAATCACGTTGATGATAAGCTCAGCTGCCATGCCTCTCCTCTTGACATTTGTGTGTATTTTGCTATAAAATGGTAAAAATGAAGGGCTGTTTCGGTCATTCTGTCTAAATGACCGGATGAAAGCAAATGCGAATCATAGAAAGACAAAAAGGATTCCAGGGAGGAGACAATGAGCGAGAAGAAACTGAGTGTCAAGAATTACGTTGGCTATGCCTTGGGCGATATGGGAGGCGTCATCACGTTCGGAACGATCGGCTCCTTCCTGCAGATGTTCTACACAGACATTCTGCACATTTCGCTGCCGAAGATCACCGTGCTGATGCTGATCGCAAGAATCTGGGACGCGATCAATGACCCCATCTGCGGGGCGTTGATCGACAGCCGCAAGCCTACGAAGTATGGGCGTTTCCGGCCGTACGTATTCTGGTTCTCACTGCCGCTGGCGATCGTGTTCGTGCTGACATTCTTTAAGATCCCGGGGCTTTCGGAAAATCAGTATCTGATTTATGCTTATGTGACATATATTCTGTACGGCATGCTGTACACGGCGGTCAATATCCCGTACGGGTCCATGGCCTCCGCCATGACCAATGATCTGAAAGAGCGCTCCACCCTGTCCGTGATCCGCTCCCTGGGAGCGGGCTTCGGCTCCGCGCCGGGCCAGATCCTGCTGCCGCTGTTCGTGTATTCGACCGTGGCCGAGACGGGTGCCAAGTACCTGCACGCCGGCAAGCTCATGACCGGTGTCATCGTGCTGGCGGGCTTCAGCGTCATCATCTACTTCGCGTTCTTTAAGCTGACCCGGGAGTATATTCCGGCGAAGCATCATGAGAACCGTCATGATACCCTGTATCGCATGAAGGAACTGTCCAAGAACAGACCTTTCATGATGCTGTGCCTGGCGTCCATGCTCCTGATCGCGGGCAGCATGTACACCCAGACAGTCTTCAACTATCTGTTCAAAAACTACTTCGAAAAGCCGGGCATGTTCGCTCTGGTAACGGTCTTCAACTACATCCCGATGCTGGCCTTGATGCCGTTTATGGGCAAGTTTGTAGAGAAGTTCGGCAAGAAGGAGATCTGCTCCTTTGGCAGCCTGATCGCGGCGATCTCGTTCCTGATCCTGTTCTTTGTCAAGACCCACAATCCCTACATTTTCCTGTTCGTCATCCTGCTGGGCGGCTTCGGCCTGTCCTTCTTCACCCTGGAAGTCTGGGCTATGGTTACCGACGTCATCGACTACAACGAGATGAAGAACCACCACAGACGTGAAGCCACCACCTACGCCAGCTTCTCCTTCTTCCGCAAACTGGGGCAGACGCTGGCTGGCATCGGCGCGACCATGGCCATGGCAGCCATCGGTTACAATACCGCCGAAGGCGTCATCGAGCAGGAAGCCGCCGTCAACAACGGCATCTATTCCATCGCGACTATCATCCCGTTCGTGATGTACCTGGCCATGTTCCTGTTCCTGCAGTTTGGCTACAACCTGACCAAGAAATACGTGCAGACCGTAAGAGAAACGCTGGACGCGGAAGAGTGAGATGAACTTGTGATCTCCCCTGACACTATGCCAGGGGAGATTTTTGATGGAGGACACCTATGATCAAACCTATCAACCGAGACACCTTTTTCCTGTCCCGCAAGGCGCTGCCCGCGACGGAGGCGGACCTGCCCATCGCCCGGGACCTAAGAGACACCCTGGCAGCCCACCGCGCGGAATGTGTCGGCATGGCGGCCAACATGATCGGCAGTGACAAACGTATCATCATCGTATCCCTGGGCGTGATGGACCTGGTCATGCTCAACCCCGTCATCATAAAAAAGACAGCCCCGTTCGAAACGGAAGAGGGCTGCCTGTCGCTGACCGGCGTGCGCAAAACGACCCGCTACCAGACCATCAAGGTCCACTACCAGGACGAGCTGATGAAACCCCACACGCAGGAATTCTCCGGATGGACGGCGCAGATCATCCAGCATGAGTGCGACCATCTGGAAGGGATCCTGATCTAAGGAGGCCACGATGAAAAAAACGATCCATGTCGCGGCCGCCGTGATCCGCTCCGGCGATGAAGTCTTCGCGACCCAGCGGGGCTACGGCCCTTACAAAGACTGGTGGGAATTCCCCGGCGGCAAGATCGAGCCCGGCGAGACCGCGCAGGAGGCCCTGAAGCGCGAGATCCGGGAAGAGCTCGCCTGCGACATCACGGTAGAAGACTTCATCATGACCGTCGAATATGATTACCCCGAATTTCACCTGTCCATGGACTGCTTCTGGTGCCGCCTGGAGGGAGGGCACCTGACATTGCTGGAGCACGAAGCGGCCCGATGGCTCCCGCTGAATGACCTGCGCCAGGTGAACTGGCTTCCGGCGGATATTGAAGTGGTGGAGAAGATAGAAGAAAGAAAGGACGTATGAAAAACGATATCATACGTCCTTTTTGATCGATCAGCGCGGGGGTTAAAGCATCGTTTTGAGCCCGAAGCATGCTAAATAAAAAAACTCTTCGTGAACATGTATAAATCACTGTTGATCTCGCTTTTTTCTTTCTGCTTTTCACGCTGAACAAAAAATTTCTGACTGAACATGCTTTTTTCATTCTGCTCGAACGAAAAAAGGCATGCCAGGCAGAATAATTCTTGCCTGACATGCTTATGACGTCAGATCTTGACAAAAACGCTCTCAGCACTGAACTGCGCGGCTTTAAAGAACTGACAAAAGAAGACGTCGACAACATCTATAAAATGTGCCTGTAAAGCCTTCCTCCCTCATACTTTACAAAATCCCTCCCGCTCAGTATAATGCAGATAAAACTGACCGGGAGGGATTTGTATATGAAAAAAGTCTTGCTGTTAGGCGATTCGATCCGTATGGGATATGATGACTATGTCAAAGAACTGCTTGCGGGCGAGTGCGAAGTCTACTATGACGCCGAGGACAACGGCCGCTTTTCCGCCTACACCCTTTGGCAGATGAACCAATTCTTCAAACATTTCGGCCACTTTGACGTGGTCCACTGGAACAACGGCTACTGGGACATGAACATCGAAGCGCCTATGACCACGGCCATGCATCCGGTCGATGAATATACTCACTTCCTGAAGCGCATCCTTGCGGAGATCCGCCGCAACGGCGCCGAGCCCATCTTCGCCACGACAACGCCCATCCTGTCCGCCGGCGCGGCCGCCGACATCTTCGGCACCGGCGCGGACAGCATCAACTACAACAATGACTGGGTCATCACCTACAACGAAGCCGCCGTCAAGCTGATGCAGGAGGAGGGTGTAACGGTCAATGATCTCTACACCCTGTGCCTGGAGGACGCCCGTTACTATAAGTGCGACGACCTGCTGCACCTAACCGAGCAGGGCTACCAGCGCTGCGCACAGCAGATCACGGAGAAGATCAGGGAGAAGTTGTAAAGGGGAGGGTTCTTGATTTCTGGTCAAGGAAAACTGCAGGTTTAAGACATTTTCCTTGACGCCGAGTCAAGGAAAACTGCAGGTTTAAGACATTTTCCTTGACGAAAAGTCAAGGAAAACTGCAAGTTTAAGTCATTCTCCTTGACAAAAAGTCAAGGAAAACCGCAGGTTTAAGACATTTTCCTTGACGAAAAGTCAAGGAAAACCACTCAAATGAGGCGTACCCCAAAAAGCAGAGTTTGCGCTCAAGCGCTTTTTT
>ONBQ01000062.1 GCA_900316145.1 uncultured Eubacteriales bacterium | reverse complement strand
CGGGCTCACGGCGCAGCGTCCTTGCCCTTTAGCCTATTATTATCGAATCACGCGGACGCGCAGGACTCCGTCTACCTGACGAAGCTGCTCTTCCACCTCCGGCGCCACTTCCGAATCCACATCCAGAAGCGCGTAGGAATAATCTCCCTTGGACTGGTTGGTCATACCGGATACATTGATGCCATTATCGCCCAGGATCGTAGTGAACTGACCGATCCGGCCTTTCATATTTCTATGCAGCACGCCGATGCGGGCAGCCGTCTGGCAGGCACCCATGCTGCAATCCGGGAAGTTCACGGAATGAACGATATTGCCATTCTCCAGATAGTCACGGATCTCACGGCCCGCCATGACGGCGCAGTTGTCCTCAGACTCCTCGGTGGAAGCTCCCAGATGGGGCGTAACGATGCAGCCTTCGGCTCCGACCGTCGTAGGATTCGGGAAATCGGAAACATATTTCTTGATCCGGCCCTCGGCAAGTGCCTTGACCATGGCTTCCTCATCGACCAGCTTGTCACGGGAGAAATTAAGAACGATAGCCGTCGGCTTCATTAAACCGATGGCTTCTTCATCGATCATCTTCTGGGTGCTGTCGAGCAGCGGAACATGGATCGTGATGAAGTCACACTCTTTATAGATATCTTCGACCGTGCTGATATGCTTGACACTGCGGGACAGGTTCCACGCCGCGCTGACAGAGATATAAGGATCGTAACCATAGACATCCATGCCCAGATGCACCGCCGCGTTGGCGACCAGAACGCCGATCGCTCCCAGACCGATCACGCCCAGCTTCTTGCCGGCGATCTCGGTACCCGCGAAGTTCTTCTTCTGCTTTTCTGCTGTCTTGGCTATATTCTCATCACTCTGATTGTCACGGCACCAGTCGATACCGCCGACGATATCACGGGACGCATACAGCATACCGGCCAGGACCAGCTCTTTAACGCCGTTGGCGTTGGCACCAGGTGTATTGAAAACGACGATTCCCTGCTCCGCGCACTTATCCAGCGGAATATTGTTAACGCCGGCACCGGCGCGCGCGATGGCGACCAGGCCTTCCGGCAATTCCAGATCATGGACCGACGCGCTGCGCACCAGGGCAGCATCCGCCTGACTCAGGTCATCGACCTTCACATATTCCTCGGAAAACATATCAAGACCGACCTTGGCGATCGGGTTCAGGCAATTATACTTATACATGACCGCTCTCACTCCACTTTATTATTCTTTTCAAATTCCTTCATGAAAGCGACCAGCTTCTCGACGCCTTCCTTCGGCATGGCATTGTAAATGGAAGCACGCATGCCGCCTACCGTGCGGTGACCTTTCAGGTTAACGAATCCGGCCGCCGTGGCTTCTTTTACGAATTTGGCGTCCAGTTCCTCGCTGCCGGTCACGAACGGAACGTTCATAAGAGAACGGTCCTTTTTCTCGACCGTACCATGGAACAGCTCGCTCTGATCCAGATAATCATAGAGGATCTTCGCCTTTTCCTCATTACGGACCTTCATGGCTTCCAGACCGCCCTGGGCTTTGAGCCACTTGAAGACCTTACCGCAGATATAGATGCCGTAGCACGGAGGTGTATTGTACAGAGACTCCGCGTCAGCCTGGGTCTTATACTTGAGCATGGTGGGCGTTCCGGGCAGCACATCATCCCGGATCAGATCCTCACGGATGATCACGATCACGACACCGGCCGGGCCGACATTCTTCTGGACACCGCCATAGATGATGCCATATTTGGACACATCCACCGGCTCCGACAGGAAGCAGGAGGAAACATCCGCTACCAGATCCTTGCCCTTCGTATCCGGCAGCTGCCAGAACTTGGTACCGTAGATCGTGTTGTTTTCGCAGATGTAAACATAATCCATATCATCTGTAATGGGCAGATCGGAACAATCCGGGATATAGGAAAATGTTTTATCGGCGGAAGAAGCCAGAGCGACAGCCTCTCCATACATCTGAGCTTCCTGATACGCCTTCTTGGCCCACTGTCCGGTAATGATATAACCGGCCTTCTTATTCTTCATCAGATTCATGGGAACGGCCGCGAACTGCTGGGACGCGCCGCCCTGCAGGAACAGGACTTTGTAATTGTCCGGGATCTGCATCAGGTCCCGAAGATCCGCCTCTGCTTCTTTGATGATCTGATCATAAACCTTAGATCTATGGCTCATCTCCATAACGGACATACCGCTGCCCTTATAATCGAGCATTTCATCAGCAGCTTCACGAAGGACCTCTTCCGGAAGCACAGCCGGTCCGGCGGAGAAATTGTACACTCTTGACATGGTTTAACCCCCTGAATCGTTAAATTAAAGCCTACCCAGTGTATCACAATCGCGTTCATTTGTCTACCATTGGATTACAATTTCGCCCTTTTGATAAATTTTAGGAAATCTTCTTGACCCTTTCTCGTCATTATGCTATACTGCATTTAGTTGGGATTTTGTTGTATTTTCTTTATTTCAAACAGAAAGGATAAACGTCATGAAATTTGAACCTACGTATGAATCCGTGCATCAGCATCAGCTGCCCAAATGGTATGACGACGCTAAATTCGGTATCTTCATTCATTGGGGTCTGTTCTCCGTCCCGGCTTTTGCCGCTGAGCAAACGCAGGACATCTCCGAATCCATGGACCAGGATATGGCTGCTACCTTCGCCAACAATCCCTATGCCGAATGGTATCTGAACTCTCTGCGCATCCCGGGCTCGCCCACCCAGGCTTTCCACAAAAAGCATTTCGGCGATAAGAGCTACTATGACTTCCAGAAAGATTTCGAGGAGCAGAACGCCAACCTTGATGTGCATGACTGGGCCAAGCTGATCAAAAAAGCCGGAGCGAAATACTGCGTACTGGTTACCAAACATCATGATGGCTATACCCTCTGGCCGGCCGATCACAAAAACCCGTTCATTGAAGGTTACTACTCCAAGCGTGATTTCGTCGGCGAGCTGACGGATGCCATCCGCGAAGAAGGCCTGAAAATGGGTCTTTACTACTCTGGCGTTTATGACTGGACCTTCAAGACCGATCGCCCGATCGATGGTCCGCGCGGTTTCATCGATCATCAGGGTATGAGCGAAGAATACACCCAGTACTCTCTGGCTCATTTCCATGAACTGATCGATAAGTATCATCCTTCCATCCTGTGGAATGATATCGCCTTCCCCTATGGCTACAATCTGAACGAACTTTTCGCTTACTATTATAACAATGTCGAAGACGGCGTTATCGATGACCGCTGGAACCAGATCCAGGTCCCGAAGACCGAGGAAGAATGGGAAGAATTCGAGAAGAAGGCCGGTCTTGGCGCATTCCTCGCGAATACTACGACTCATTATGACTATGTCACTCCGGAATACAAGATCTTCGACGAGGTCCAGCCGTACAAGTGGGAGACCACCCGTGGCATCGGCCGCTCCTTCGGCTTCAACCGCACTGAGACCGGTTCTGACTATCTGACCGGCAAGCAGATCGTCGATATGCTGGTCCTGGTGGTCAGCCGCAACGGCAACATGCTGCTCAACATCGGTCCGCGTGCCGACGGAACCATTCCGTTTGAGCAGGTCAAGCCGCTGCTTGAGACCGGTGAGTGGCTGGATCTTAACGGCGAGGCCATCTATGGCACCCGCCCGAACGATATTCCGGAAGTTAAGGACGCGGATGGATATTCCGTATGCTTCACCAAGACCGAGGATGCGCTCTATGCTATTTCTCTGGCTCCTGAACTTGGCAAGGCCGTAAAACTGGCAGGCTTCCAGATCCCGGAAGGCAAGACCGTGACCCTGCTTGGTACCGGCGAAGTCCACTACAAGGTCGAGGGCGAAGATACTCTGATCTTCATTCCGGAAGATTACAAGAAAGAACTGGCTTATACCTTCAAGATCGCCTGATCCTCATAAACACGCACATGACCCTGATGCTATACGCGTCAGGGTCATTTCTTTCTATGCGACTATTCATGATTGTCCATTGTTTTTTAGCTTTGATTCCTGTATACTACCATGGAGTCAACAGAAAAGAGGTATTTATGTATGAGCAAGCTTTCCTTTGCTTCTGACTATATGAAATCCGCGCATCCCAGGATCCTGGCCCGGATGATGGAAACTGCCGCCGAGGGTTTTGACGGATACGGTCTGGATCCCGTAAGCGAATCTGCGCGTGCCAAGATCCGCCAGGCTTGTGACGCGCCGAACGCCTATATCCACTTTATGGTCGGCGGAACGCAGGCCAACGCAACAGTCATCGACGCGCTGCTAAGGAATTATCAAGGCGTTCTGGCGGCTGTTACCGGTCACATCGCGGTCCATGAAGCCGGCGCAGTCGAATTTGGCGGTCATAAGGTATTAACTCTGCCCTCTCATGATGGAAAGGTGGCCGCGGAGGATCTGCGCCAATATCTGGAAGCGTTTTACGCAGATCCGACCTTTGACCATATGGTCATCCCTGGTATGCTTTATATCTCTCAGCCCACTGAGAACGGCACCTTGTACTCAAAAGAAGACCTGGAAGCTTTGCGCAAGGTCTGCCAGGATCATCACCTTCCGCTTTATATCGATGGAGCGCGTCTGGCCTATGCCCTTGCCTGCCCGCAAAATGACGTGGACCTGCCCGAACTGGCCCGTCTGGCTGATGTCTTCTATATCGGCGGGACCAAGTGCGGCGCGCTGTTTGGCGAAGCGGTCGTGATCCCCGATCCGTCTATCCTTCCTCACTTCTTTACGACAGTCAAACAGCATGGCGGTCTGTTGGCGAAGGGCTGGATGGCCGGCCTGCAGTTCGATACGCTCTTTACCGATAACTTGTATATGGAAATCGGAAAAAGCGCCCTGACCAAGGCAGAGCGCTTACGTGATACATTTTCTGAACTGGGCTGGGAGTTCCATTTTGATTCTCCCACCAATCAGATCTTTGTCGTTGTGGAAAACGGCATTCTGGACCGGATCAAAGATCAGGTCGCCTTCAGCGTATGGGAGCCGGTCGATGACAGTCATACCGCCGTTCGATTCGCGACCAGCTGGTCCACGACGGATGAAGAAGTCGATGCGTTGATCTCCTTGCTTACATCCTTATAAGTTAAGCTCCGGTTCCTTCCAGCTGAAGTTCTTCCGCATGTTCTTTCATGCCTTCTATGGCGATCCGGGCTACTTCTCTGATGTCCATACCCAGCATTTCACAGCCTTTTAGGATGATGGACCGGTCGCATTTCGCGGCAAATCGATCATTCGGTGATGGCCCAGACACGGACAGGCAGGCCTACCGCGTCCTCGATCCTTGGCCAGGCCGCGATCAGGACCGCGCCGGCCGGTGCCACCTGGTCCAGATTGCAAAGGACTTCTATCTGCAGTTTGCCTTTTTCAAGCACATAGCGCTCGCAGGCCAGGTCTCCCGCTTTCGCGGCTTCTTTCGAAGCATCGGTATCCAGGGCCTCATGACCGTTCGCCGCGGCATTTCTTACTTCGTAGATATATTGAAGCGCTTCCAGAGACCATCCTGGGAAGTTCTCGCTTCCGTCTTCCGCGATACCGGACAAAGCGTCCATATCCGGCCAATTCTTGCTCCAGTCGGTACGCAAGGCCACAAAGGCTCCATCCGGGATCGGACCATATTCTTTCTCATAGTTCTTGATGTCCTCGACGGTCACGGCATAGCAAGGATCCTCCTCGACCTGCTTCGTGATGTCGATCACGCACAGCGGAAAGACCGCGTCTTTTACGCCAAAGGATTCCGAACGCGGCGCGCCTTTGATGAAATGGCCCGGAAAATCGATATGGGTACCGAACTGTCCGGGGAACTTGAAAGTCTGGATCTGACACTCCAGCATCGGGTTGCCCCAGTCAAATACGACATTGCCCAGTTCGACCGAACCTTCCGGGATCCCGCTCCAATACGGGCTGTCATTATTGAGTTCATGAGACAGTTCCACCCAGCGAAGCTTTTTGGCGTGATCAAGCGCCTCCCAAAGTTTATACATGTTCATACCTCCTTATGATCTTAAGGGCCTTTCGCCTTACAGCCCATGATT
>ONBQ01000099.1 GCA_900316145.1 uncultured Eubacteriales bacterium | reverse complement strand
TTATCTCCATACAGACGGGACTTGACCATCTCGATGTACCAGTCGCAGAACTCATCCCAGAAGAAATCGTTGAGCTTGCCAACAGCCAGCCCCAGTTCGAACTTCTCCATGTTGTCGGTCACTTCTTTGACCAGGGTGTTGACCTTGGACAGGATCCAGCGATCCGCCGCTTCCAGCTGTTCGGCCGGTACGGTCTCCGGCAGCTCCTCATCCAGGTTCATCAGGATGAAACGGGACGCGTTCCAGATCTTGTTCGCGAAATTGCGGCTGGCCTGTACCTTTGTTTCGGAATAACGCATGTCGTTGCCCGGCGCGTTACCGGTGACCAGAGTGAAGCGCAGCGCATCCGCGCCGTACTGGTCGATGACCTCCAGCGGGTCGACACCGTTGCCCAGGGATTTACTCATCTTGCGGCCCAGCTCATCTCGTACCAGTCCGTGGAAGATGACCGTATGGAACGGCACCTGTCCGGTCTGCTCGATGCCGGAGAAGATCATGCGGATGACCCAGAAGAAGATGATATCATAACCGGTCACCAGCACATCGGTCGGATAGAAATATTTCAGATCTTCGGTCTCTTCCGGCCAGCCAAGGGTCGAGAACGGCCACAGGGCGGAAGAGAACCAGGTATCAAGGGTGTCCTCATCCTGATGGAAATGCGTTCCGCCGCACTTCGGGCAGACAGCCGGCGCTCCGCCCTTGCAGACCACGGTCTCACCGCAGTCATCACAATAGTAGGCCGGGATGCGGTGGCCCCACCAAAGCTGACGGGAAATGCGCCAGTCACGCATGTTGGCCAGCCAGTTCAGATAATTCTTATTCATGCGCTCCGGCACCAGATGGATACGTCCATCTTCCAGAGCGTCCACGCAGGTTTGTGCCATTTCCTTCATGCGCACGAACCACTGGGGCTTGACCATCGGCTCGATGGTGGTGTGGCAGCGGTCATGAGTACCTACGTTATGCACATGGTCCTCGACCTTGACCAGAAGGCCCAGCTCCTCCAGATCCTTGACCATCTGCTTGCGGGCTTCGTAGCGGTCCATACCGCAGTACTTGCCGCCACGCTCATTGATGGTAGCATCATCGTTCAGAATGTTGATCTCTTCCAGATCATGACGCTTGCCGACCTCAAAGTCATTCGGGTCATGGGCCGGGGTGATCTTCACGCAGCCGGTCCCGAATTCTTTATCAACATACGCGTCGGCGATGACGGGGATCTGACGTCCGGTCAAGGGCAGTTCGAGCATCTTGCCCACCAGATCGGTGTAGCGCTCATCCTCCGGATTGACCGCCACAGCGGTATCACCCAGCAGGGTCTCGGGACGGGTGGTCGCGATCTCCACGAAGCCATCCTCGCCCACGATGGGGTATTTGATATGCCAGAAATGGCCGGCCTGTTCCTCATGCTCTACTTCCGCGTCGGAAATGGAGGTCTGGCACACCGGGCACCAGTTGATGATGCGGGAACCCTTGTAGATCCAGTTCTTGTCATACAGACGGCAGAAGACCTCTTCTACGGCCTTGTTGCAGCCTTCATCCATCGTGAAACGCTCACGCTGCCAGTCCGCGGAAGAACCCATCTTCTTCAGCTGCTTGATGATGCGGCCGCCGTATTCTTCCTTCCACTCCCAGGTGCGCTTCAAAAAGCCTTCACGGCCCAGTTCTTCTTTATTGGCGATGCCTTCTTTTTTCAGCTGCTCAATGACCTTGACCTCGGTCGCGATGGAGGCGTGGTCCGTACCCGGCTGCCACAGCGCGTTGTAACCCTGCATACGCTTGAAGCGGATCAGGATATCCTGCATGGTGTTGTCAAGCGCATGTCCCATGTGCAGCTGTCCCGTAACATTGGGGGGCGGCATCACGATGGTAAAGGGCTTCTTGGAACGGTCTGGCTCCGCATGGAAATAGCCGCTGCTTTCCCACTTGGAATACAGACGCTCTTCCACGTCTTTTGGATCATAGGTCGTTGGTAAGTTCTTCAACATGGTTCTTAGTCCTCCAAACTAATGGTGAGTGATGATAAGATGGCCTCCAGCGTGGAGTCATCCTTTATGGTAGTAAAATCGCAATACGCGATCTGAAAAACATGATCGCCCTTGGCAATGAGGGCCAGCTGGATCATAGCGGAAACTTCCTCTCCGCTGAGCTTATACGCGATGGTCAAGGCATCCGTGCTTCCATAATGACGGATCCTCGCGTTCTGTTCCACATCCGCGTTCAGACCGGCCTGGTTCTTGATGGTACGGGCCATGCCGTTGAGGTCATCCATGACCTCTTCCAGATCGGATGTCTGTGTCTTTTCTTCCATCGTGTAGCAGGTCACGACCAGATAATCCTTGGTTCCCTGCTCCCGCACAGGGCTTTCCAAAGCCCCTATGACCTTTGCTGTCGCTGTCTCGGAGAAAATACCGGCACCGCCGCTTAATCCCTCAGTGAGCGTGTCTGTATCGCTCGTGCTCCAGCCCGCTTCAAACTGAAACTGGAGGGGACCGATGGTATACCCGGTCCATCCCGTCGGGATCTTGACCGAAGCATCCGTATAGCCGCGGCAGCCGGTCAGGACGACCGACAGCATCACCAGCAGACAAAGCAGTTTATATCGTTTTTTCATGCCTGTCCTCCTGATCAGTATCTTTTTGGGATCCATTCGTCATTTTCCACGACCTGCTGAAATTCGCTGAATTCATTGGATTCCATGACCTCCAGCTGATACAGAAGATCATCGACCACCGGCAGTCCGGGAAGGTCTGAACGTTTGTACCAGTCATTATGTCCCTCGACGGAATCACTCAGTGTTCCGGTATAATGCTCCGCCCTAAACAGCAGGACGATGTAACGGCTGCCATCTATGCCGCCGGGGAACTGCTTGACCCCGCACAGCTTAGGATCCAGGATCGTAAGACCGGTCTCTTCTTTCATTTCCCGGATAATGGCCTGTACGAAGGATTCTCCTTCTTCCACGTGGCCTCCCGGCAGACACAGCCCGGCCCAGGTCTTCCGATGGCTTTCCTGCAGCAGGATCTTATCATCCTGGTATAAGGCACAGGAAACTGTCAGTTCTACTGATTCTGGTTTTCTCATGGTCACACCTCAAAGGTCCGGCAGCAGATGGTTTCCCGGTTCCACGTATAGGATACATAGAGTTTGTTTTCCGCAAAGATGAGGGAAGGATACGAATACTCACCCGGCTTGTCCTCCAAGGTGAAAATCGTTTCCCATGTGAGCCCATTATCAAATGATTCGGAAAGCGTGAGCGGCGTGCGGGCTGCCCAATTGCCGCTGACCGGGTTGGAGCAAAGGATCATGTGCCCCAGGCCAAGGCTTACCAGGTCAAAGCCGCTGTTGTTATTAGGGAGCTCTGTCGGCACGGGATCGCTCCAATGCAGGGCGTCCGTGCTGTCCGAGCGATAGATCCGGCCTTTGGTGCTGCGCAGCATCATATGATAGACGCCCATCTCGCTCTCCCAGATGGAAGGCTGGATCAGGCCTCTTCTGGCCTCTTCGACAGGCTGGCCGTTCTCGATCAGGCGGATCGGCTCGCTGCGTGTCCAGGTCTGGCCGTCATCCTTGGAAACATCGCAATAGCTGATCCAAGGTCCGTCTTCCGTAGACGCGCCGGCCAAAAGCGTCCCATCTGCCGCGATGCAGATCTTGGTCCTGACCGGGCCGAAATCATTGATCTCACGCATGGAACCGGTCTTCAGATCTCTGACGTGTGTACGCCAGGACGGGATCTGCATGCCCACCTTGTAGAACAGCAGCAGGTTACCCCCGTATTGGAACAGCACCGGATTCCAATGCGCGACCTCTTCATCCTTGGCCGCGATCCTTGGCGCGCCCCAGCGGAATCCATCCTGGACCGCTTCCCAGATCGCTACATCGGAAGCCCCTTCCCGGGTCCCGGCGAACCAGACGGCGGCCAGTCTTCCATCTGCCAGTTGCGCCAGATTGGACGCGTGGCAGCTTTGGAACGGCACCTTGCCCGCTTCAAAAATATAAGGATCAGTCGTAATTTCGCGGATCATAGGGTCCTCCCCTCTGTTTCTTCCACGCGGGCTCTGATATCCGTCCCGCGCTCCATAGCAGTGATGCCCGTCCGGCAAAGCTCGATGATCTGATAGGGCCTCAGGATATCCATGAAGCCATCGATCTTATCCGGCTCACCGGTCAGCTCCATGGTCATGGACCCGATCGACAGATCGATGATCTTGGCCTTGTAGATATTGGCGATCTCATGGATAGCCTGACGGTTGGTCTCATCTGCTGCCACCTTGATCAAAAGCAGTTCCCGAAGCAGGCTCTGAGAAGGCTCCAGGACGATGACCTTTTTGGTGGTATAGAGTTTCTCCGTCTGCAGGATGACCTGCTCCAGCACGTGCGGGTCTCCCTGCACGACGATCGTGATACGGGAGATCTCCGGGTTCTCCGTCGCGGAGACCGTTAACGAGTCGATATTAAAGCCTCTGCGGCCGATCAGGCTGGTGATCCGGGTCAGGACACCGGCGCTGTTGTCGACCAGCATGCTCAAAACCTCTGTATCCTTCTTCAAAACCGCTTCTCCTTTTGTTAGTTTACAATCATGGTCTGCCAGCAGCCCTAAATGGTTTGCTGACAGCCATGCATCACTCGAACACTTCTCTTCGTTCGTGTTCTCGTGAACGGCATGCGCCGTATACGTCTTTGAAAAGTCACCCGTAGGGTCTGCCTGCAGCCCCTTCAGGCTGACTTTTCTCATCCGTGCATGGCTTATTTAATAATCATTTGTTGTAGTGTCCCTCCACCGGGGATCATGGGGAGGACCATTTCTTCTTTGTCGATGGCGCATTCGATCCAGACCGGTCCGGTTTCCTGCAAGGCGCTTTTGAGCGCTTCTTCCAGTTCCGGCAGGGTCTCGCAGTGGAATCCCTTCAGTCCGAACCCTTCCGCCACTTTTACATAATCGGTGTGGCGGTCCGGCTCCGTCGCGGAATAGTGTTTATCATAGAAGATCTTTTGCCACTGTCTGACCATGCCCAGCGCCTGATTGTTCAGAATGATCGTGATGATGGGCAGGCCATAGCTGACCGCTGTCACCGCCTCATTCAGATTCATATGGAAGGAACCATCGCTGGTGATATGAATGACTTTCTTGTCCGGGCAGGCCACCTTGGCCCCAATGGCCGCGCCATATCCATAGCCCATGGCGCCAAGCCCTCCGCTTGTAAGGAAATGTCTGGGGCTTCTATGCTTTAAATACTGAGCGGCCCACATCTGGTGCTGGCCGACATCCGTGGTAAACAAGGCTTCCGGGCCTGCCAGGTCGCTGACAAGCTCCATGACGCGGTGAGGGCTCAGGCCGGATGGCTGCTCTGAAGGCACATAGTCTGACATCTGCCACCGGCGGATCTGCCGCATCCAGTCCGGATGTTCCTTCTCCTCGATAAGGGGAAGCAGGCGGCTTAAGATCTCCTTCGCGTCTCCTACCAGGCTCAGATCCACTGATACATTCTTGTTGACCTCACTGGGATCGACATCGATCTGGATCCGGAACGCCCGCTTGGCAAAGGTGTTGGTATCAGTCGCGACCCTGTCGGAAAAACGGGTACCGATGGCGATCAGGCAATCCGCATTAGCAATCGCAAGGTTGGCTGTACGCCTGCCATGCATGCCGACCATGCCCAGATTCTCTGGCGCTTCATAGGGCAAAACGCCGGTGGCCATGATGGTCCATCCGCCCGGGATCTGTCCCTTCTGGCTCAGTGTCCGAACCAGATCGGCCGCCTCGGACGCCACGGCTCCGCCGCCTATGTAGAGCATGGGCTTGGACGCCTGATTGATCTTTTCCGCCGCGAGAAGGATCTGGTCCTGTTCTGCTTCACGCTTAAGGAATCGCGGAAGAGCCCTCTCCGGTTCATATTCCGCCGTTCCCTCCGCGACATTTTTCGGGATATCCACCAGGACCGGCCCTTTTCGCCCGCTTCCAGCGATGGCGAAGGCTTCCCTAAGGATCGGCGCCAGCTCGCTCGTATGCTGAACGACATAATTATGTTTGGTGATCGGCATGGTGATGCCGGTGATGTAGACCTCCTGGAAGCTATCCTTTCCAATAAGATCAGTAGCGACGTTTCCGGTGATAGCGACCATGGGAACGCTGTCCATGAAGGCCGCGGCGATGCCTGTGACCAGGTTCGTAGCTCCCGGACCGCTGGTCGCGAGCACAACGCCGGTCCGGCCTGTAGCTCTGGCATATCCATCCGCCGCGTGGGCTGCGCCTTGTTCGTGCGCCGTCAGGATGTGACGGATGCTGTCTGCATGGTTGTACAAGGCTTCGTACAGATCCAGGACAGCCGCGCCGGGATAGCCGAAAATCGTATCGACACCCTGTTCCATCAACACCCTGGCAAAGATCTCTGCGCCGGTCAAGACCATGTTCCGTCACCTCCTTGGAAAAAAATAAGCCTTTGTCTCCGATAAAGAGACAAAGGCCTTGTAATTGGACTCTGCGGTACCACTCTTCTTGCCATGCGAAAATGAGCATGACCTCTTGACATGGGTAACGTCATGACACGGCCGAAGCTGATGATTCACTCCGGCAGCTCAGAGGCGACCTTCCACGCTCGTTTTGCGCCGTCTCGCACCACCCGGCGGCTCTCTGAAGCATACTGGAAACGTGTACTCCTCCTCATCAAAGCTGATATTGATAGGTATATGATATTATAGCGTTTCGGCTATTTAATGTCAATAAAGGATTTTTGCTAAAAAGTGACTGTTCTGACGCCAGGACGATTATGCAAGCTTGCTTATTTGCGGGCTGATGAGCAAACAAAAACCCCGCCGGCTAAAACCTGCGGGGTTAAGATCGGAATGACAGGACTTGAACCTGCGTCCTCTTGGTCCCGAACCAAGCGCTCATACCAAACTGAGCTACATTCCGAAAGCTTTAATAGTATAGCGCATTACGGATCCATTGTCAAGAGGTTTTTTGGATTTTTCTATCAGAAGGTTACTGTTCGGGTGCAGGCGGGTTACTGAACAGTAAAGATCAAAGAATCAACAGCATGGTGATATACTGGCACACCGTGCCCAGAATGATAAAAATATGGAAGACTTCATGAAAGCCAAGACGCCAGGAGAACAGGCACTTTTTGCGTCCATAGATGACCGCACCTATGGAATACAGGATCCCGCCTGAAAGAAGCCACAGAAAAGCGGCCGTGGAAAGGGCGCGGATCAGCGGCACCAGCGCGAACAGGCAGATCCAGCCCATGATCAGGTAGAGCGCGGTACTGAGCCAGCGCGGGGCTTTCATCCAGAACATTTTCATCGTTACACCAGCTGCTGCCAAGATCCAGACCGCTATCAGCATCGCATAACCCCACGGTCCCTTCATAGGCATCAGGCAGATCGGGGTGTAGGTGCCGGCGATCAATATGAAGATCATACTGTGATCCAGCTTCCGAAGCTTTTCCTCCGTCTTGGCCGGGACACGCAGCATATGATAAAAGCCGCTCGCCAGATACAGCGCGATCATGGACAGCCCGTAGATCAGAAAGGCCACGCGCGCCAAAGGAGACTGCGCTTTGAGCAGCAGGTACAGGATCGCCGGGATGGCCACGACGGCCGCGATCAGGTGAGTCAATGCATTGACCGGTTCTTTTATATATTTCATCGCTTCGTTCTCCTTTTTACATAGTTTTTATTACTACATAAAGTATAAATCAAAAATATAAAAAGTGCAACCCCTTATTGACATGAAGCAGAAATAATTTTATACTATCCCTATACTAAGATGTGCAAAGGAGAGGATCATCATGAATCCACAGTTGCAAGAACTGGCTAGAAATGTGATCGATCAGGAGGCCCTGCGTCCGGAAAGCATTCCCATGATCGAATTGTATATGGATCAGGTCACGACCCTGCTGGACCGCGAGCTCGGCCACACCAAGCGCGGTTCGGATGACAAGATCATGACCAAGACCATGATCAACAATTATTCCAAAGAAAAGCTGCTGCCCCCATCAAATAAGAAAAAGTATACTCGTCATCATATCCTCTTATTAGCCCTCATCTACGAGTTCAAGCAGGTCCTGTCCATCCAGGATATCCACCGTCTGCTGGATCCTCTGATCGGAAATGAAGAGGCTTTGGAATCCTTCTATCAGACCTATCAGGAAAAACATCGCGAACAGAGGGCGCTGCTTGCTTCTGCTCTGGAATCCGATGACTCTGAGGATCTGCGTCAGATCGCCTCTACCCTCGCCACCCGCGCCGCTTTGGAAAGCCGCCTGGCTGAACGCCTGCTCGATGCCATCGCGGAAGAAGAAAACGCCTTGAAACAAGCCTCTTCCTCTGAAAAAGAGTCCTCCGATAAATGATTTACAATCCCTTTATTTGGTTGTATAATAAGGATAGATCAACAGACCGCCTGCAGGCGCGGTCTCAAACAAAAGGGAGGTATCTGTCATGGAACTCAAAGACAAAGTAAATGAAGTGAAAGAAAAGATCGAAGACGCTGTTAAGAGCGGAAAGATCCAGGAAACCGTAGCTGACATCAAAGAAAAAGTCGAGGATGTTCTCGAAAAGACCGATATCGACGATAAGATCAAAGAAAAAGTCGAAGACGTAAAAGAGAAGATCGAAGAGAAACTGAAGAAGGACTGATGAGCGAAGAAAAATCCTATCCGCAAAGCTTTGCTAAGGAGCAGAAACGCTTCTGCCGGGTCTGCGGCCGTGAGATCACCGAGGACTACACCTTCTGCCCTGCTTGCGGCTCGATGATAAACAAGGGGCCCGAGGTCTCTCTGGTCTATGCCGCTCCACCGACTGACTGGCATACCGCCACGGTATACGCGGCTCCACCCATTCGGGACGACCGGGATATGATGGCTCCCGTCTATGCCGCTCCACCCATTCGGGATGACCGGGATATGATGGCTCCCGTTTATGCCGCTCCGCCGGTTCGCAAGGGCCTGATCCAAAAACTGTTTGGAAAGAAGCGCTGAACCCATGAGCATCTACAAACTGGATTCCTGCGTTTGGGAAATCACCCTTGCATGCTGTTTTTCCTGCGCCTATTGCGGATCCCGGGCCGGCCAGGCTCGTCCAAATGAACTCTCTACTTCAGAATGTCTTTCCGTCGTAGATCAATTAGCAAAACTTGGCTGCCGCCGTGTCTCCTTGATCGGCGGCGAAGTTTTTATGCGCGAAGACTGGGAAGAGATCGTCTCTGCCTTAACGCAAAAAGGGATCCGCACCGCGATCATCACGAACGGATTCCTTTTTCATGACCGTCTGCTGTCCCGCCTCAAAGCCTGCCAGGTCGAATCCGTGGCCGTCTCGATCGACGGCACGAAAGATCTGCACGACCGGTACCGCCAGGAAGGCAGCTTTGACCGGGCTGTCACCGCCATCCGCGCATTGACAGGAGCCGGCATCCCCGCCTCCGTCATCTCCACGCTGAACAAGGAAAACGTGGAAACGCTGGAAGACCTGTACCAGATCCTTTCCGCGGAAAATATCTCTGCCTGGCAGCTGCAGGCCTGTTCTCCGATGGGCAACGCGGCCCTCTCCGGCATCGACTATCATTTTGATTTCAACAAAGTCATTCGCTTTGTAGAGCGGCACCTGCCGGAAGCGCCTTTTCTCCTTGGCATCGCCGACAACATCGGCTACTTTACTGAGAGCGAGGGATCTCTTCGCGGCATTCCGGATGGCCATTCTCCTTTCCGCGGATGCCGGGCTGGTTTAAGCGCCATCGGCATCGACAGCACCGGCAACGTACGTGGCTGCGAGTCTATGTACGATGACGCCTTTATCGATGGCAATGTTCGGACCCGCTCTCTGATCGATATCTGGAATGATCCGGACGCTTTCGCTTACAATCGGAAATTTACCCGGGACCTGCTTACCGGTCCCTGCCACGACTGTCCGGAAGGATACCGCTGCGCAGCCGGCTGCCGGTCCTACAACTACTTCGTACACCACAAACCATACGAAGCGCCTTGGTGCGCAAGAACTTAAGAAACCCCTTGGAGAAAAACTCTTCAAGGGGTTTTGCTTATTACCACTCGGCGATGCTGCCATCTTCGTGCCGCCACACGGGGTTCTTCCACATGTGCGGTTCTTTCGCTTCTTCCAGCACCAGTTCTTTATTGACCTCGATGCCCAGCCCCGGCTTCTTCGGCAGATCCACCCATCCGTCATGGAAGGTCAGAGTCTCCGGATCATTGATATAATCCAGCACACCATGATACTGATTATAATGGATGCCCATGCTCTGCTCCTGAATGAACGCATTGTAACAGGTCGCATCCACCTGCAGGCAAGCCGCCAGCGCAATCGGTCCCAGCGGGCAATGCGGCGCCAGCGCTACATCAAAGGCCTCCGCCATCGACGCGATCTTCTTCACCTCGGTAATGCCGCCGGCATGGGACAGATCCGGCTGAATGATATCCACGCCGCCCGCCTTCAAAAGCCTCTTAAAATCATACCGTGAGAACAGACGCTCACCCGTCGCGATCGGGATATTGGCCACCCGGGCGATCTCAATGAACTCTTCCATATTCTCGCAAAGCACCGGCTCCTCGATGAACATCGGATCATAAGCTTCCAGCTTCTTCGCCAAAATACGGGCCATCGGCTTATGCACACGGCCGTGGAAATCGATCGCGATCCCGAAATACGGGCCGCAGGCCTTACGGATGGCATCCACGCGCTCCAGAACCGCATCGACCTTATCATACGTATCGATCATCTGCAGCTCTTCCGTCGCGTTCATCTTGATAGCCTTAAAACCGGCCTTCTTCTTTTCAAGAGCCGCCTTGGCCGTATCACTGGGACGATCCCCGCCGATCCAGGAATAGACCTTCATCTTGTCGCGGACCTTGCCACCCATCAGATCATAGACCGGCGCATTATAGAACTTGCCCTTGATATCCCACAACGCCTGATCGATACCCGCAATGGCACTCATCTGAATACCGCCGCCGCGATAGAACCCGGCCCTATACAGCGTGGTCCAGATATCCTCGATGCGCATCGGATCCTTGCCGATCAGATACTCTGTCATCTCCTGCACGCAGGATTCCACCGACATGGCCTTACCTTCCAGCACAGGCTCTCCCCAGCCGGTATACCCCTCATCCGTCTCGATCTCAACAAAGCACCAGCGCGGACGCACACGATACGTATTCACTTTTGTGATCTTCATGATGGCTTAACCTCTTTCATCATAGAAATTATATACTCGGTCACTTCATCCCAGCGACCGGCCTGTACCAGATCCTTCGGCGCCAGGCTGCTTCCGATGCCCACACCGATGAACCCCGCCTCAAAAAACTGCCGGATGTTCTTCGGCGAAACACCACCTACCGCCACATATTCCGTCCCATCGTACGGACCCTTCAGGCTCTTGATATAGCCCATAGGCAAGTCCCCCGCCGGGAACAGTTTCATCGTCGAATACCCATAAGCCAGGCAGACCGCCACATCCGTAGGCGTCATGACCCCCGGCAGCAACGGGATCTTATGCTCTCTGCAAAACTCCAGCGTGCTGACCGTGGCCGACGGAGTCAGGAAAAACTGTGCTCCGGCAGCTTTCGCCTGCAGGCACCTCTCTTCATTGATGACCGTGCCCGCGCCGACCCAGGCGCTCTCTCCGAATTCCTGGCGCAGTGCCTCGATCTGACCCGCAGCCCCCTCAGAATTCATAGCCACCTCAAACATTTTTACCCCGCCCGCGTACACCGCTTTGGCATATGGAACGACCTTCTCCGGATCCACGCCCCGCAAAATGGCGCACACCGGATTCTTCAAGATGATCTCTTTCATTGACTGACCCTCAACATCCTTTAGGATGCCTTCATTATAAAATCAAACCGACCGAAACGCAATGTATTATCCGTAATAATGGCTCTTGTTTCTTGACCTTTCCCCCATTTATGATATAATGATCCTTATCCGAAAAATATCCGCCGTTATGAAGATTTAACCACTCTTCCGCCGGCGGATTATTGTTTCTTGTGTAATTATTATCGTAATAGCGACACTTATGGAGAAAAGGAGGCTGTCATGAGATATTTGGAAATGATCCAGAGGGAGATCCCGGAAGTCCGGCAGCGGATCAGGAAGTTGGAAAAAGAACTGGCCCGCCATCCGGAAGGATTTCTTTTGTGTAATCGAAATGGAGATACTTTTAAATGGTATCACAAGCTTTCGTTTGGGACTAAAGACCGCAAATATATCCCAAAAAGCAATAGAGCCCTGGCAGAAACTCTCGCTTACAACACATATCTTGCTTCTCTTCTTTCAGACCTGAAACAAGAGTTAAATGCTCTGAACGCATATGTGAAAACAGCTACAAAAGGCACTTATGACCAAACTTCATTATTACTCAAACATCCGGGATACAGCGAATTATTGAATTCAAGATTCTCCGATCAACAAAAAGAACTTATGTCCTGGGCCTCAGCTTCATATAATAGCAATCCAAAACATCCCGAGCATTTGAAAATCGAAACGACTACAGGTCAGAAAGTTCGCTCAAAATCAGAAGCATTTATTTATAACGCATTAACTCAGAACCATATCCCTTTCCGTTATGAATGCCTTTGGAATCCCGATCCCTGGACAAAGATCTATCCTGATTTTATTATCAGACATCCCGTCACAGGTCTTCTCTATATCTGGGAGCACCTTGGTCTCATGGAAAAAGAATGGTACCGAGCTGATTTTGAGTACAAACTAAAAGCTTACCTTGCCCATGGCATTGTTCCTGGAGTCAACCTTATTCTGACAGGAGAAACAGAGGATCACCCTTTGGATCCACAACTAGTAGCAAAAACGATTTTGCTCTATTTTTCATGAAGTCACTTTCATCTATCTTGGATATTATTCTTTCTCGCTGGCTGAACCTCTTACCCCTTCTTGGGCTGAAACACTCTTTTTTATTGTCAAGGCCCATGGAGGCAAAAAAATGGGCCATAGAGAACATTTTTCAATCTATGGCCCACGAGATATTTCTCGAATTGCTTTTTGTTCTTGCTAAAAGTACAGTTTAGTATTCATGTCTCTTGAGAACTGACATTTTAACAAAAAACTGCTGTAAGTGCAAGAATTTGAGAATTCATATGGGCCTTAGAAAGAAAAATACTCCTTTTAGCCCATCAAAAACAGCCTGTGGGCCTCACAAGCATTTTTCCCTTTTTCAGCCCAAAAATGTCCTCGTTTGCCATGCCTACTCGCGCTTTCGCTTCGCGCCAGCGCTCGTAAGGGCTTGCGCCCTATACGTCTTCGAAAAAAAGCTCATGTCCGTACAAGCGAGCTTGTCCTGGCGCCATGCCTACTCGCGCTTTCGCTTCGCGTCAGCGCTCGTAAGGGCTTGCGCCCTATACGTCTTCGAAAAAAAGCTCATGTCCGTACAAGCGAGCTTGTCCGTTCGCCATGCCTACTCGCGCTTTCGCTTCGCGTCAGCGCTCGTAAGGGCTTGCGCCCTATACGTCTTCGTCAGAAAGGACCTGTGGTCCAAATCATGCAAGCATGTTTGTTCCACTTTCGCCATGCCTACTCGCGCTTTTGCTTCGCGCCAGCGCTCGTAAGGGCTTGCGCCCTATACGTCTTCGAAAAAAAGCTCATGTCCGTACAAGCGAGCTTGTCCGTTCATGAGCTTTTTTCGAATCCGTGCATGGCTTTTTAGAATACGTTCATCAGTGTGTGGGCGAAGGCGAGGCCGGGGATGCCCATGTCTTCGTCGTATTCGGTGCGGACGACGGCGAAGGTGAGGCCGATGAAGGCGGTAAGTATGACCGTGACCCAGCTTTGGGACAGGGGGTAGTGCCAGAGTCCGAACAGCAGAGCGTTGAGGGGGATGGCTTTGCGCTTGGAATGCAAGAGCTCTCCCATCAACTTCAGCAGGAGGCCTCTCCAGAACAGTTCTTCCGCGATGCCGACCAGGATCTGGCTAGGGATCAGATAGGCCCAGTCTGTGGGGATTTCGTAGCCGCCGGTGGCGAAGACGCCGATGATGGTGAAGGCGGCGGCTATGCCCAGGCCCATCAGAAGCTGCCACCACAGGCGGTGAAAGAAGATGCCGAAATCTTTGAAAGAATAGTCGGAGATCTTCATCATCAGGAGTGACAGGCCGGCCATCAAAAGATAATAGACCGCCTGCAGGATGCGCGCGGTCAGTACGGTGATGCCTGAATAGTATAAAGAGATCAGGCCGAGCGTCATGCCCAGGAAGAAGGCCATCATGACGATCACGATCATAAAGCTCTTTTTCATTCTTTTTCGATCTCCACTTCTACCGTGTGAAGCACCTGTCCGTCGACGGTAAGCAGAGCACGCATCCGGTATCCGGTCAGTTCATTGACGGGGTCTTTGACGCGGAGCATCTCATCCTCTATAGTTTCCTGGCGGCGGGGTCCAAGTTTGTAACGGGTCTCTGTGGTGGTCACGATCTGGCCGTTCGGGTCCAGCACCTGGTTGTAGAGGGAGAATTCGATGGGAAACTCTTCTTCATTATGAACAGGGACTTCGGCGGTGATCATCGCCAAAGCCCCCGTAACGACGTAAGCGGTCGCACTTACGTTTTCTTGCATGTGGATATTCATACTTAGATGATGAAGCGCGGATCGAGCGCCGGACGAGCGTCCAGTTCCGCTTTCTTTTCTTCATAGCCGGGACGTCCGAACATGGCGTAGGTCGCGTTCTTGCCACCTTCTACACCAGGCTGGTCGAATGCGTTGATGTTGAGCAGTTCACCGGCAAAAGCGGTCGCCATCTCGAACAGATACATCAGCTCGCCCAGAGTAAAGGCGTTGACTTCCGGAAGGGTGATAGTCATGTTGGCCTTGCCGGCGACCATCAGCGCGTATTCCGTGGCCATCTGCTCGGTCTTCAGGAGCTGCTCGTGAGTCGCGCCGCCCAGGAAGCCCAGAGAGGGGATCTCGCCGTAGATCTTGGGAATGGTGATGTTCTCACGGAACTTGCCGACGCCGAGGAAGACGATCATCTTATCGAACGGGCCTTCCGCGTAGAGCTGGACCTGAGAGTGCTGGTCGGTTACGCCAAGGGCTTTGACCGGGGTCTGGCCTTCGTTGACGACCTTGCCTGCGTTGTCGAACTTCTTGCCCAGAGATTCTGCCCAAAGCTGTGCGAACCAGTCGCTCATGTACTTCAGGGAGTCTGCGTAGGGCATCATGACCTGGATATTCTTGCCCTGCTTCATGGCGATGTAGCTCAGGATCGCGTACATCTCAGCCGGGTTCTTGAAGGTGTCTTCATTCTTGCACAGTTCATCCATGTAAGCCGCGCCGGCCAGGATCTCACGAATGTCGAGACCGGTCATGGCCATAGGCAGCAGGCCTACCGGGCACAGTTCGGAGAAACGTCCGCCTACGCCGTCCGGAATGATGAAGCTCTTGTAGCCTTCCTGCTCGCAGATGGGACGAAGGTTGCCCTTGATCGCGTCAGTGGTGCAGACGATGTGTTTAGCCGCTTCTTCCTTGCCCAGCTGCTCTTCAAGGAGTTCCTTGATGATCATGAACTGGGACATGGTTTCGGACGTACTTCCGGATTTGGAGATAACGTTGAACAGGGTGGTCTTCGGATCGCAAACATCGAACAGATAGACCAGGCGCTCGGGATCTACGTTATCAGCTACGTAGAACTTGGGCCAGCCGCCGCGCTTCTCGCGGGGCAGTTCGTTGTAGAACGGATGGTTCAGAGCCTGCTGTGTGGCGATCGGGCCCAGTGCGGAGCCGCCGATGCCCAGTACGACAAAGGCTTCGAACTGATCTTTTGCCCAGGCGGCATAGTTCTCGATGTCGGTAACGACTTCTTCCTGATTATAAGGAAGCTCACGCCAGCCGAGTTTGTCACCGGCTCCTTTTTCTGCCAGAGCCTTTTCTGCAGCTTCGATCTGACCGGACAGAGCGGCGATCTCTTCTTCAGAAATGCCGTGCTCGCCGACGTACTGCTGCATCATGTTGTTGAAATTGAGTTCCAGCTTCATGGATCTCTTGAAACTGTCTTCTGTGTAACGGGACATAAAGTTCCTCCTTGCATATTTCAGGTCATTGCAATATAACCCTTATTTACATCATAATCCATGTTAAGTATATAACGAATTCTCCTCTTCGTCAACTAAAAACCTGTTGTCATTTTTCACTTAGTTCTTGCCTTTTGACTGGCTCTCTTATATTATATTAGTACTATATCGGAGGTGACATATGGAACCGATCATTTCCTTTCATGATTTTTCATTTCAATATTTCAGTCAGAAAGATCCTACCCTGCATCGCATCGATCTGGAGATCTATCCCGGTGAAAAGGTGCTGATCGTTGGGCCTTCCGGCTGCGGTAAGAGCACCTTAGCCCATTGCATCAACGGCCTGATCCCTTACGCTTATAAAGGTACGATCACCGGAGAACTGACCGTCGGCGGCCAGACTCCGGATAAAAGCAGTCTGTTTGAGCGGTCCCGCCTGGTCGGTACCGTTCTGCAGGATTCTGACGGGCAGTTCGTAGGTCTGACCGTTGGGGAAGATATTGCCTTCTCTTTGGAAAATGACCGTGTGGCGCAGCCGGAGATGAAGGAAACGGTGCGGCAGGTGGCCGCTATGGTCGATATGGACCAGCATCTGAGTGCTTCCCCGTTTGAACTGTCCGGCGGGCAAAAGCAGCGCACGGCCCTGGCCGGCGTCATGGTCGATGACGTGGATGTGCTGCTGTTCGATGAGCCTTTGGCCAACCTCGACCCTTTGACCGGCAAGACGGCCATCGACCTGATCGACAAGATCCATCGGGATTTTCACAAGACCGTGCTGATCATCGAGCATCGTATCGAAGATGTGCTTTACCGCCATGTTGATCGGATCATCGTGATCAGCGAGGGCCGCATCGTTTCTGACAGTACGCCGGACGAGCTGATGTCCTCCGATATCCTCCGTGATCTGGGGATCCGGGAACCGCTCTACTCCACCGCTTTGAAATATGCCAAGGTTCCTATGACCGCAGACCTGAAGCCCGGATATATCGACACATTAAAGATCGATGAGGTGCGTGACGCGCTAATCCGGTGGCATCATGCGCAGCCTGCTCATCCGGTCGAAGAAAAGGGCGAGGTCCTGCTGTCCGTAAAGGATCTTTGCTTCCAGTATACCAAGAGACGCAAGCTTCTCCAGAACATCAGTTTTGATATCCATAAGGGTGAAATGGTCTCCATCGTGGGAACCAACGGCGCCGGAAAGAGCACGCTTGCCAAGCTCATCTGCGGTTTCATGAAGCAAGATGCGGGCGATATCCTGTTGAATGGAGAATCCATTTCTGACTGGACCATCAAGGAGCGTTCCTTGCAGATCGGCTATGTGATGCAGAATCCGAATCAGATGATCTCCAAGCCCATGATCTATGACGAGGTCGCGCTGGGTCTTCGCATCCGCGGCGTTTCGGAAGCAGATATCCGCCCGAAGGTGGAGAAGGCGCTCATGATCTGCGGGCTTTATTCCATGCGCAACTGGCCGGTATCGGCCCTGTCCTTCGGGCAGAAAAAGCGGGTCACCATCGCGTCCATGCTGGTCATGGATCCGCAGGTCCTGATCCTGGATGAGCCGACTGCCGGTCAGGATTACCGTCACTATACCGATATCATGGAATTTTTGCGCGGGTTGAACCATCGCGGTGTCACCATCATCATGATCACCCATGATATGCATCTGATGCTGGAATACACGCCTCACGCCATCGTCCTATCCCACGGTGAAAAGATCGGCGATGACAGTGCCGTCAACATCCTGACCAATGAGGAGATGGCGGAAAAGGCCAATCTGAAGCTGACTTCTCTTTATGAACTGGCCATGAAGGCCGGTCTGGATGATCCGCAAAGCTTCGTGCAGCAATTCATCGATTATGAACATTCGAATGAGGAGGGCTCTCCATCATGATGAAATCCAAGCTGTTCGATTATATCGAGAAGGACAATTTTGTCTATAATCTGTCCGGCGTGACCAAGCTCATCTGCTTTCTGCTGCTGTCCTTCGCCGTCATGTTTTCCTTCGACGCCAGGGTCATCATCGTGATCATGGTCCTGTCCTTCATCGTCCTTCACGTCTCCGAGATCAAGTTCAAGCAGGTCCGGCTGATGATGTACTATGTCCTGGGCTTCCTGGTCATCAATTTCTTCCTGACCTTTCTGTTCAGCCCGCGTTACGGCGTCGAGATCTATGGAACGGAGCATGTGATCTTCCGCATCACGGATCATTATACCGTCACATGGGAGCAGCTGCTCTACCAGATCACGAAGATGCTGAAATACCTGTCGGTCATTCCCTTAGGCATGATGTTCATCTTTACGACCGATCCCAGTGAATTCGCCGCTTCCTTGAACAAGATCGGCGTCGGCTACAAAGCCGCCTTCGCCGTTTCTCTGACACTGCGTTACTTCCCGGATATGATCCGTGATTATAATGATATTTCTCTGGCGCAGCAGGCGCGCGGCCTGGACCTGTCCAAAAAGGAAAAGCTGGGCCGGCGGCTGAAGAATATGATGAATATTTTCGTGCCGCTCATCTTCTCCTCGCTGGACCGCGTCGAAGTCGTCAGCAATGCCATGGACCTGCGCGGCTTTGGCAAAAAGAAAAAAAGGACCTGGTACGCCGGTAAGAAGATGACGCGTAATGACTATTATTCTCTGGCCTTCTGCGCTTTCGTCTTTCTGGCATCGATCGCCATGTCCGTCTTCATCAATCACGGGCGTTTCTGGAACCCGTTCATCTAAATGGAGGAAAAGAAAATGAGCATGTTTGACAAACCCATTCTTGTTTTTCAGACCGACTTCACCTATAAGGAAGGCGCCGTCAGCGCCATGTACGGCGTTGTCAAAACCGTAGACCGGGAGCTTGAGATCTTCGATGGCACCCATGAGATCCCGCAGTATGACACCTGGTCCGCCAGCTATCGTCTGCTGCAATGCCTGCCGTTCTGGCCGAAGGGCACGATCTACGTATCCGTCGTGGATCCCGGAGTGGGAACGTCGCGGCGCGCCTGTGTAGCGAAGACCTGCAACGGCTACTACGTTGTAACCCCGGACAACGGAGCTCTGACCCATATCAAAAAAGAGTTCGGTATTGAAGAAGTGCGTGAGATCGATGAGAGCGTAAACCGTCTGCAATCGACCCGCGGGGTCTCCATTTTCCATGGCCGTGACCTGTTCGGATATACCGCGGCCCGCCTGGCCTCCGGCATCATCGATTACGAAGGCGTAGGTCCTGCCTACCCGGTCGATGAGATCGTAACCCATCCTATTCTGGAACCCGTCGTGGCAGAAGGCCATGTGCAGGGCATCTTTGAGATCGATGATCCCAACTTCGGCAATCTTTGGACCAACATTCCGCTGGAGGACTTTACCAGGGCCGGTTTCCACTATGGCGATATGGTCCATACCCGCATCTTATATGATGAGAGGACCGTCTTCGAAAAGGACGTTCTGTTCCACCAGAGCTTCGGCTTCGCGAAGAAGGGCGATCCTATGCTGTACAACAACGAATTGATGAAGGTCGCCATGGCTGTTACGCAGGGTTCTTTGGTCCATGAATATGGCCTGTCCTATGGCTCCAGCTGGAAAGTTGACTTCTCAAAAACTTGACAATCCCCAGCCTTTGATGTATGTTTATTGAGTATAACAGGAATAGGATCCTGAGGAGGAAAATACTATGAAAAACATGTTTGAATTCAAGACGAAGACCATCGTTGCGACAGCCATCGGCGCGGCTTTGTTCACCCTGCTGATGCTTTATGTCAAGGTTCCGACCGGTGTGCCGGAAACCGATATCCAGACCTGCTACGGCGTTGGTTCCTTCTTTGCCGCTCTGTTCGGCCCGATCGCCGGCTTTCTGATCGGCGTCATCGGCCACGCTATCACTGATGCTACCTATGGCGCTCCCTGGTGGAGCTGGGTCATCTCTTCCGGCGTTGCTCTTTTCATCACCGGTCTGGCCTATCCCCGTCTGAAGGTCGATGAGGGACGCTTCACCCTGAAAGACTGCATCACCTTCAACATCTTCCAGGTCATCGGCAACGCGGTCGCCTGGATCGTGGTCGCTCCGCTGCTGGACATCATCATCTACAAAGAGCCTGCCAACCTGGTCTTCACGCAGGGCATGGTCGCCGGTCTGTGCGATGCCATCTCCATGGGTGTCATCGGTTCCATTCTGCTTATGCTCTACTCCAAGACCCGCTCCGGCAAGGGTACTTTGACCCAGGAGTGATCCATTTATCTGCATCATCCCGGCCCTCCCGTTATCTGCGGGAGGGTCAAACTGTCCTTCGGGGCAGTTTTTTTATGCCTGGGAAACATCGCAATCGGACAGGGTGCTTATTGACACTCCCCCCAAACACTGATATAATCGAATTAATCATTTCGTACTTTTAAGGAGGTACACTATGTCTAAGATCAAAGTTGGAATCATCGGTTGCGGCGGCATTGCCAATCAGAAACACCTGCCCGCTCTGTCCCGCCGTAACGACGTAGAGATCGTCGCTTTCTGCGACATCATCAAGGAACGCGCTGAGAAGGCCGCCAAGGAATATGGCGCGGAAGGCGCGCTCGTATGCACCGATTATAAAGAGCTGATCGCGATCCCGGAAATCGTGACCGTTCATGTTCTGACTCCGAACGTATCTCATTGCGAGCTGACCTGCGCCGCGCTGGATGCCGGCAAGCACGTCATCTGCGAGAAGCCTATGGCGGCTACCCCGGAGGACGCCAAGAAGATGCTGGAAGCCAGAGACCGCAGCGGCAAGCTGTTGACCATCGGCTATCAGAACCGCTATCGTCAGGATTCTCTTACCTTAAAGAGCATCTGCGAGGAAGGCGGCCTGGGTGATATCTATTATGCCCGCGCCCACGCCATCCGTCGCCGTGCTGTTCCGACCTGGGGCGTATTCCCGAACAAGGCCCTGCAGGGCGGTGGTCCGCTGATCGACATCGGTACCCACGCATTGGACCTGACTCTGTGGATGATGGATAACTATGAGCTGAAGAGCGTCATGGGCAAGAGCTTTGAGAAGCTGGGCCGTACGCTGGGCAAGGGTGAGCAAGGCAACGCCTTTGGCAACTGGGATCCCGAGACCTATGAAGTAGAAGACTCCGCGTTCGGTTTCATCACCATGAAGAACGGCGCTGTCATCTATCTGGAAGCTGCCTGGGCTCTGAACTCCCTTGATATCGACGAAGCCAAGACCTCCCTGTCCGGTACCAAAGCCGGCGCTGATATGCGCGATGGTCTTCGCATCAACCATGTTGTTTTCGATAAACTGGCTGTCGACAAGCCGGAATGCGACGCGGCCGGCGGAGTTGCCTTCTTCGAAGGCGGCGCGGGCGGTCGTCCGGAGGACATCGAAGCGGACATCTTCTACAAGGCCGTCAAGGGCGAGGGTGAACTGGTCGTCAAGCCGGAGCAGGCTTATGTCGTGACCCAGATCCTGGATGCCATCTACAAGTCTTCCGAGACCGGCGAGCCGGTATACTTTGACTAAGAGGATCATTCAATGGATAAGATCTATATTCAGACCTATTCGGTCATACAGGATTACATGAAGGACTTCCGCGGCACCATGAAAAAGATCGCGGAAACCGGTTATGACGGAGTCGAATTTGCGGCCGGTTACGGTGGGCTGAATGCCTCTGAACTGAAAGCATTCCTCGGCGAGATCGGTCTGGAAGCCATTTCTACCCATGTCGGCCTGGATCAGGCGGAAGAAAACATCGACATCATGGCGGAGGTCGGAGCCAAGTACCTCATCTGCCCTGGTGCCCATATGCCGGATCTTGAATCCACCCTGGCTGTTGCCAAGCGTCTCAACGAGATCGGTGAAAAGGCAAAGGCCTGCGGTCTGAAATTCGGTTATCACAACCACACCCAGGAATTCAACGTCTATGACGGCAAGTACTGCCTGGATATCCTTATGGAAAATACCGATCCGGACAAAGTCATCATGGAACTGGATGTAGGCTGGGCCTCCTGCGCCGGGATCAACGTGGTCGACTATATCAACAAGCACGCCGGCCGCGTAGAACTGATCCACGCCAAGGAATGCAACCAGGTCGTCGGCGTACAGCCCATGGTCGACTGGAACGATTTCCCGAAGGGGGAAGACGGCCGTCCCATCATCCCGGATTGGTTAAAAGAAATGATGCACAAGGGTGATATTGCCAACGGTCCGACCGGCCAGGGCATCTTTGACTGGTCGCTGCTGAAGCAGACAGCTGATAAGCAGGGCACCAAAGCATACATCGTAGAGCGCGAGTATGATTATCAGGGCGACATCTGGAAATGCATCGCCGAGGATCTTAGCTACTTAAGAAAAATATGATCGCTTTACCTAAAGATTTTCAAAGCGGCGCGGATATCAGCTAGGTGCCGGCTATGGAAGCTTCCGGATTCATATTCCGGGATGCCGCTGGCCGGCCTCGCGATATTTTCGAGCTGCTGGCCCAGGATTATCATATCAACGCCATCCGCCTGCGAACCTGGGTGCATCCCTCTGAAGGCGCGTTTTGCTTCAGTCATTACGCTCTGTCGGCCTGGAACGATGACGGAACGCCCGGCATCGGTATGCAGGCTTATCAAGAAATCTGTTTGGAAGGAGAACCAAAATGAAATTAGGAGTATTGACCGTACCCTTGTATGGCATGAGCCTGGAAGAGGCTCTGAAGTACTTGCACAGCCTCGGTGTGCAGGCCGTTGAGATCGGCTGCGGAGGCAGCCCCGGAACCGGCCATCTAAAACCGGAAGAATACCTGAACAATCCGGAAAAACAGCAGTGGCTCAAAGACATCCTCGCTGAAAACGAGATCGAACTGATGGCTCTTTCCTGCCACGGCAACGGCGTCCATCCGAACCCGGAGATCGCCGCCAAAGACACGCAGGATTTTGAGAATGCCGTTCTTCTCGCCGAGCAGCTTGGCGTCAAGACCGTTGTCACCTTCTCCGGATGCCCGGGCGACTCTCCCACCTCTCAGTACCCGAACTGGGTCACCTGCCCCTGGCCGGATGACTTCCTGACCATTCTCGATTATCAGTGGAACGAGTGCCTCATCCCCTGGTGGAAAAAGGAAGTCGCCTTCGCCCGAGAGCACGGCATCCACCAGATCGCCCTGGAAATGCATCCCGGTTTCTGCGTCTACAACCCGGAGACCCTGCTCAAACTGCGCGAAGCCGTCGGTCCTGAGATCGGCGCGAACTTCGACCCGTCCCATCTGATCTGGCAGGGCATCGACCCCGTCGCCGGCATCAAGATGCTCAAAGGCGCGATCTATCACTTCCACGCCAAGGACACCCGCATCGACGAGCAGAACACCGCCCGCATCGGCGTCCTCGACACCAAGCACTATGGTGACATCGAAAACCGCGCCTGGGTCTTCCGCACCGTCGGCTACGGACACGATGAAATGTACTGGAAAGAAATCATCACCGCCCTTAAAACCGTCGGCTACGACGGCATCATCTCCATCGAACACGAAGACAGCATGATGAGCGTCAAAGAAGGCCTCGAAAAAGCCATCGCCCTC
>ONBQ01000009.1 GCA_900316145.1 uncultured Eubacteriales bacterium | reverse complement strand
GCTGATCCCTTCATGACAGAAGAGACCGCCGCCTGGGCAAAAGGCATGGGCGTGGAGCACACCACCAAAGACTATCACGAGATCCTGAACGATCCCGAGATCGACGCCGTGCTGATCTGCTCTTCAACGGACACCCATTCCCCCATTTCGCTGGAAGCGATCGCGGCCGGCAAGCATATTTTCTGTGAAAAGCCGATCGACCACGACGTGGCTAACATCGAAAAGGTGGTAGAGGCGCTCAAGGGCACGAATCTGAAATACATGGTCGGTTTCAACCGCCGTTTTGACCATAACTTTGAAGCGGTGCAGAAGGCTGTAGCCGCCGGCAAGATCGGCAAGCCGGAGATCATTAAGATCACTTCCCGCGACCCGGAACCGCCTTCACCCGAATATGTCAAAGTATCCGGCGGCATGTTCCTTGACATGACGATCCATGACTTTGATATGGTACGCTTCCTGGCCGGCTGCGACGCCGAAGAAGTCTATGTCGAGGCCGCCAACCTGGTCGACCCCGCCATCGGCGAAGCAGGGGATATCGACACCGCCATCATCACCCTGAAGATGGAAAACGGAGCGCTGGCTGTCATCGATAACTGCCGCCGCGCCGCCTACGGATATGACCAGCGCGCAGAGGTATTCGGATCTCTGGGTATGGCGGCCGCCTCCAATGACTCTGCCTCCAACGTGCAGATCTCTACCGCGGATGGTGTGACCGGCGAGAAGCCGCTGTTCTTCTTCCTGGAACGCTACATGGATGCCTATGGCAAAGAAGTCACGGAATTCATCGACGCTATCGTAAACGACACGGATACTCCGCTTGGCGTAGAGGATGGCCTGAAACCTGTTCTGATGGGCCTGGCCGCGAAGAAGTCACTGGAAGAGCACCGTCCGGTCAAGATCAGCGAGATCGGATAAAAAAGGAGAAGGATCATGTTAAATAAAGAAAAAGTCCGGCTGGGCATCGCTCCGATCGCATGGACCAACGATGATATGCCGGATCTGGGAAAAGAAAACACCTTTGAACAGTGCGTCAGCGAAATGGCGCTGGCCGGATTTACCGGTTCGGAAGTGGGCAACAAGTATCCGAAAGACCCGGAGGTCCTTAAAAAAGCCTTGGATCTGCGCGGCATTCAGATCTGCAACCAGTGGTTCTCCAGCTTCATCCTGACCAAGCCGATGGATGAGGTCGAGGCGGAGTGCCGCAACCAGCTCGCGTTCCTGAAAGCGATGGGTTCCAAGATCATCGGCTTCTCCGAGCAGAGCTACAGTGTGCAGGGACAGATGGACACCCCGATCTTCGGCCACAAATATGTTCTCAATGAGATCGAGTGGGAGCAGCTGTGCGCCGGACTGAACTACCTGGGCAAGATCGCCAAGGAAGAGTACGGCATCTCCTTGACCTATCATCATCACATGGGTACCGTAGTGCAAAGCGCCGAGGAGACCCGCCGCCTTATGGAGGGCACAGACCCGCGGTATGTAAGCCTGCTGTTTGACTCCGGCCACTTCGCCTACTGCGGAGAAGACCCGCTGGAGATGGTCAAGACCTGGATCGGCCGCATCAAGCATGTGCATCTGAAAGATATCCGTCCGGACGTCGTGGAGAAGGTAAAGAACGAGAACTTAAGCTTCCTGCAGGGCGTTCGCTTAGGCGCCTTCACCATCCCCGGTGATGGCTGCATCGACTTTGATCCGATCTTCAAAGTACTGGAAGAGGCGGATTACGAAGGCTACATGCTGGTCGAGGCGGAGCAGGATCCGGCCATCGCGAACCCGCTGGAGTACGCGATCCGGGCCCGCCGGTTCATTGCCGAGAAGACAGGGCTGTAAAGATCGGGTTTACCCACATATTTGGATGATTCGTGAATTCTGCAGGTAGGTTTTTGAAGCAAAAAACGGAAAAGGCATACATAATATGAGAATTTCCGAATCATGTGGGCAGGTCGGGAAGAGTCATTCGGCTATAAAGCACACATTATTTCGATAATGACAAAAGAGGTGGGCAGATTGGTCGGATCTACGAAGGATCATTACCCACATAAATTCAAGTAAAAGAGAAATAGAGGGTCATAGGCAAGTTAGGCAAACTTGCTATGACCCTCTGTTTTTATAGTTTTGTGAATTTGGTGGGTATCTGTGTGTTTTTTGCCATCTCAACCGGCACACATAATTAAGAGAAAGATAGAATGGGTGTGCTTTCTTCTCCCAAAAGGACTCATTCGATTCGAAAACGCTCTTTCATCATAACTGTAAAAGGCTGCGTCTGGAAAACATAACGCCCTCCTTCAAAGGTGCAGAGGAAATTATCACCAAGATGGTACCCGGCGCTTCGATAGCGATCGATCTTGGTGAAAGCGCGGACGCTGTAATCAGGATCTTGCATCAAACCAAAGTGTTCCAGATAGACTTCCCTGCGTTCCATGATATCCAGGATCGTAAAATCCGGATGGATCAAGCCAAAACCAGGAATGTATACAGGAAATTCATATCGATAGGGCAGGCCTAAAGCATATAGTTTGTCCGCAATGATTTTTTCACTCTTAGAACGGACTCTTTCGCCACGCTCGGTCATGATCAAGGGATCAGAGTCGGTGAAAGGGAGTCCTTCATACGATTCGGATAACCATTCTTGTATGTAAAGATCATCGGGTAAAACATAAGGTGTAACTAAATCTTTGCGAAATGAGGGCAGTTTGTTATAGATATTTGAAAGTCTGTAATACATGTCCGAGGCGCTTCGCTCAGCATGCGCAAGCTGGAGATGGTCCAGTTCGTCCGATAGGGATCTTGCTTCTTTTAAAAAGCGTTCATCATATGTTTTTTGCGCCAAAGCGTGGATCAGGTGTTGATCCGACTTGGGGATATAGATCCGCTTATCGTGGATCTTTTGGTAGAATTGAGGTTGGTTATATTTCTTGTGTATGATCAATGATCCGGGAGGCTTCTTTTTTAATGACGCATCTGCTTTGATGATGAGCTGCCTTACTTCCATTATTTGGGTATCAATGGGTAAATAGTAGAAAGACATGAGGACCTCCTTGAAATATAGTGTATTAATTATATCAGAAACAGAATATATTTCAAGGAAAATCAATAAAAGCAAAATTAAATATTGTAATGTTAAATAAATACGAAAATATATTCACATAAGAGGGGCTTAGCAGCGTTCATAGGCCAGTCTGGGGTCATCGTCTTCTTCTACATGAATGATGCCGCAGTACTGAAAACCAAGCTTTTTCAGAAGATTTTGCATAGGCCGGTTATCTCCATGCGTGTCGATGCGGAGGTGGCCGGCTTCTTTGTATGCCCAGTTCAGGCAGAAGGCGCCGATGCCGGGGCGGCTTCCATCGGAGGCTATACGATGCACAACATAATAAGGCTCGGGGGAGATCCAGGCACCGCCTATGGTATCATAGGTCTTGTCCGGGCCTTCGGTGAAGAAGAAAGTGCCAACGATATCATCGCCTGCCAGGCAAACATAGCTTTTGCCGATCGCGATGTCGTGGATGAGCACCGATTCCGGCGGCCAGGCGATGCCGTTGTGCGCCTCGGCGCTCCATTGGCGGGGATTGCCGGTCTGCTTCATGAAGGAGCGGGCCCGTTCGTAGATGCGGAGCATGTCCGGAAGATCTTCAGCGCGGGAGGGGCGGATCCCGAAGGGATGGACACCCAGTACGTCATAGAGTCCGGCCCCGCATTTCTCTTCAAAGTAGGCCTTGAGGGCCAGATTTTTGTCCCACTTGGGCTGAGGATATTTGTGGTATCGGCGCTTGACATC
>ONBQ01000107.1 GCA_900316145.1 uncultured Eubacteriales bacterium | reverse complement strand
ATGCGCGTGCGCATCAGGGAGCATTGTCCGCGGATGGACGTACCGTGGCTGTATTAGGATGCGGCGTGGATCTTTGTTACCCGCCGGAAAACGCAAGGCTTTACAGACGGATCGCGGAAAAGGGCCTTCTTATATCAGAAAACCCTCCGGGCACGGAGCCTAAAGCAGGCCTGTTTCCGAAACGCAATCGGCTGATCAGCGGGATCAGTGAAGGCGTCATCATCGTAGAAGCCGGTGAAAAAAGCGGTTCCTTGATCACGGCGGAAGAGGCACTGGAACAAGGCCATGATGTTTATGCGGTGCCGGGCTCCGTGTTCTCGTATGTGAGCCGCGGGTCCAACCGTCTGATCCAAAATGGAGAGGCCATGCTCATCATGGAAGCTTCGGATATCCCCAAAGTGGGAAATATCACAAGCGGCTTGAAAGAGCAGGAACCGGACTTTGAGTCCGAGGAAGAAAGAATGATATGGCGCGCCGTCGAAGAAGAAGGAAAGACGACGGAAGTCCTGCTGGAGACCGGTTTGAACAGCCAGGTCTTGCAGCAGACGCTGATGCGCATGGAATTAAAAGGCTGGATCGAGCAGACAGCCGGTCACAGGTGGATCCGGAAAGGATCATAAGTATAACAAGTTTGGAATCTACAGGAGGCAAGTATGGCAAGAAATCTCGTTATTGTGGAGTCACCAGCCAAGGCGAAGACCATCAAGAAGTTTCTTGGATCGAGCTATCAGGTCATAGCGTCGAACGGCCATGTTCGGGATCTTCCCAAAAGTCAGCTGGGAATCGATATCGAGAACGACTTTGAACCGAAGTATATCACCATCCGGGGAAAGGGAGATCTTCTGGCGCAGCTGCGCAAGGAGGTCCAGAAATCGGATAAAATATATCTCGCGACGGACCCGGACCGCGAGGGAGAAGCGATTTCCTGGCATCTGTACCAGGTCCTGAACCTTGCGGAAAAGAAGACACGCCGCATCACATTCAACGCGATCACGAAGGATGTGGTCAAGGGAGCCTTAAAAAACGCGCGTGATATCGATGAAAATCTGGTAGACGCGCAGCAGGCCCGTCGTGTTCTGGATCGTATCGTAGGTTATCAGATCAGCCCGATCCTCTGGAAAAAGGTCAAAAAAGGCTTAAGCGCGGGGCGTGTGCAATCCGCGACTCTTAAGCTGGTCTGCGACCGCGAGGAAGAGATCCGCAATTTCACAGAAGAAGAGTTCTGGTCCATAGACGGATTATTTAAAAAGGAAAACGCGAAGGGCAAGCTGAAAGCGCGCCTGAACCTTGTGGAAGGGGAAAAACCGACGATCAGCAGCAAGGAAGAAGCCGGAGAAATGCAGACGCGCATCCGGAATACGGCCTCTTTCGTGGTCGATGAGATCCGTCACGGGCATCGCAGCCGCAAACAGCCCTTGCCATTTACCACGAGCACACTGCAGCAGGAAGCCTCATCGCGTCTGAATTTTACGCCCGCCAAGACGATGCAGATCGCTCAGCAGCTATATGAAGGCGTAGATGTCAAAGGTCATGGAACGATCGGTCTGATCACCTATCTTCGTACGGACTCTACACGTATTTCGGAAGAAGCCAAGGAAAGCGCGTTTGCCCAGATCGAGGCTTTGTATGGAAAAGAATATGTAGGAGAGGACAGCGGTCGTAAAAAGACCGAGAACACCCGTATCCAGGATGCGCACGAAGCGATTCGTCCTACCTATTGTGATATTCAGCCGTCTGAGGTAGAAGGATCCTTAACTAGGGATCAGTTTCGCCTGTACCGGCTCATCTGGGAGCGCTTTATGGCGTCCATGATGCGCCCGGCCGAATATGATACCATGCTGGTCCGGATCCTGGGGGAGGGACTTGAGTTTTCTGCCTCCGGCTCCCGTCAGACGTTTGCCGGCTTCCTTCGGGTCTACAATGATGGGGCGGAGGAAGAGTCCGAACTTAAGAGCATAGAGGGTCTTGCCAAGGGTGACAGCCTGGTATTGACCGATATCGAGCCTGAGCAGCACTTTACGCAGCCGCCGGCCCGTTACACGGAAGCCTCCCTGGTTCGTGAAATGGAAGAAAACGGACTGGGCCGACCCAGTACTTACGCTCCGACCATCGCGACGATCCTGGGACGCGGCTATGTTACCAAAGAGAAAAAGGCCCTTTACGTGACGGAATTGGGCGATCTGGTCGATCAGATCATTGCCGAATACTTCACGGAGATCGTGGATGTCGGATTCACGGCGCTCATGGAAACACGTCTTGACAGCGTGGAAGAAGGCAAAATGCCGTGGAAGCAGGTCATCCGTGAATTCTACGAGCGGTTCGAGCCGGAAGTAACAGAAGCGATGGAAAAGCTGGAGAAGGTCGAGCTGAAAGATGAAGAGACCGATGAGATCTGCGAAAAATGCGGACGTCATATGGTATTGAAGCTGGGCCGCTATGGCAAATTCTATGCTTGCCCGGGATTCCCGGAATGCCGCAACGCGAAGCCGTATTTTGAGTTTATCGATGCGCATTGCCCGGATTGCGGCGGCCGCCTGCAGATCAAGCGTACCCGGAAGGGACGGATCTACTACGGGTGCGAAAAGTATCCGGACTGTTCTTACATGTCCTGGGACCGTCCCACGGATGAGACATGTCCGAAATGCGGAGAGCGTCTCTATGAAAAAGGCGGCAGGACGCGCAGGCTGTTCTGCAAGGCAGAAGGCTGCGGTTATACCCGGGAAATAGAAACAACAGAAGAAGAATGATCAAAAGGGCGGGTCTCCGTCCTTTTGTAGTAAAAGACCCTGCAGAAAGACCTCCGGTACATACGAAGGAGGAAGCGGTTCATGGAAGAAAACGCCATGCCCGTTTGCGAAAAGTTATCGGAGAAACAATTATTCTATACATTTCAGTGCTATCGGCTTTCTAAAGAACCGGATCTGAAAGATCGCGTGGTGCGGCATTTCATGCCTGTGGCGGAAAGAGAAGCAAGAAGGGCCTTGCGATCAGCGCCTCAGGACATGGACAGGCAGGATCTCGTCAGCTATGCCATATTGGGTATGATAGAAGCCCTGGAACACTATGATCCGGACCGCAATCCCAACATGGAAGGATACGTAGCCGCCTGGATCAAAGGAAGCTTGCATAAAGGCATTCGGACTTTCTTGGGCAAGGGGCGGATCAGATCGAAAGAAGGGTGCAGTCCGCTGGTCTTTCTCTCCGTGGAGGGCCAGGGGAAGGATCTGATCGAAAACATGGCCGATCCCGTGGACCCCATGGAAGAAGCGGATGATCGGATCCTTCAGCGGGAAAGAAGCGGAGAGCTGGCCGAGGCCATGGCCCGACTCGATCCGTTTCGCCGGGATATCATCTGGCAGCACTATTTTCAGGACAAGTCCCTGCGCCAGATCAGCCGGGAGAATCATTGCAGTCATTCCTGGATATGCCGGCAGCATCAGCAGGCCCTTACGGAGCTTCGCAGGATGGTACGGCTGAGTACGGAACAGTAACGATTTGCGCAAAAAATGTATAACAAGGTATTGATTTTTAAAAGGAACCTTGTTATACTTATGAACGGTGCACTTTTGACGCGAAGGTGCTCCAGAACACACACAGAAGCAGTTATCCGCCGGTGCCGTTTTTGAACGAAACGGTGGCAGGAGAAGTGGCGTCTGTGGAAGAAAAACCAAATGGAGGTATTATCATGAGCGTTATTTCTATGAAACAGCTTTTGGAGGCTGGTGTACATTTCGGACATCAGACCCGTCGTTGGAACCCCAAGATGGCTCCGTACATCTTCACTGAGCGCAATGGTATCTATATCATTGACCTGCAGAAGACCAGCCGTATGATCGATGACGCGTATGCTCAGATCAAAGAAGTTGCGGCAGAGGGCGGCAAGGTGCTGTTCGTCGGTACCAAGAAGCAGGCTCAGGAAGCCGTTAAGGCTGAGGCCGAGCGTTGCGGTATGTACTATGTCAACAACCGTTGGCTGGGCGGTATGCTTACCAACTTCAAGACCATCCGCAGCCGTATCGAGCGCATGGTCGCTTTGGAGCGCATGCAGGAAGATGGTACGTTTGATGTTCTGCCCAAGCAGGAAGTTCTGAACCTGCAGAAGGAACTGGACAAGCTGCGCAAGAACCTGGACGGTATCCGCGACATGACCGAGATGCCGGACCTGATCTTCGTTGTTGACCCGCGCAAGGAGCACATCTGCATCCAGGAAGCGCATACTCTGGGTATTCCGCTGGTCGGTATCGTTGATACCAACTGCGATCCGGATGAGATCGACTATGTCATCCCTGGTAATGATGACGCGATCCGTGCCGTTAAGCTGATCGCTTCCACCGTTGCTGATGCTGTTATCGAAGGCAACCAGGGTGAGGACGCTATTACTTCCGAGGAAGCTCCGGCTGAGGAAGAGACCGCTGAAGAAGCTGTAGAAGAGTAATTTTCGAGATAAGATTTTAAGGAGGAAGAATCATGGCTATTACCGCAGGAATGGTAAAAGAACTGCGTGAAATGACCGGCGCCGGTATGATGGATTGCAAAAAGGCGCTGACTGAGACCAATGGTGATATGGAGGCCGCTGTCGATTATCTTCGTAAGAAGGGTCAGGCTTCCGCTCAGAAGAGAGCCGGCAAGATCGCGGCGGAAGGTCTGGTAACCTTCAAGATCGCTGACGATTGCAAGTCCGCGGCTATCGTCGAAGTAAACTCTGAGACCGACTTCGTTGCTAAGAACGAGATCTTCCGTGAGTTCGTTAATGACGTTGCTGAGCAGGCTCTGCATACCCAGGCTGCTGATCTGGACGCTTTCCTGGCTGAGAAGTGGGAAAAGAATCCGGAGATCACCGTGAATGACGCTCTGGTCGAGAAGATCGCGCTGAGCCACGAGAACCTTAAGATCCGTCGTTTCGAGAAGATCTGCACGGAAGGCTATATCGGCGGTTACATCCATGGCGGCGGACGCATTGGCGTTCTGGTCGAGCTGGATGCTCCGAATGATGGCGAAGAAGTCCGTGATGCCGCTAAGAACGTGGCTATGCAGGTCGCCGCTCTGAATGCTCAGTTCATCAGCCGTGAAGATGTTTCTGAAGAGCATCTGGCTCATGAGAGAGAGATCCTCATGGAGAAGGCTATGCAGGAAGCAAACGGCAAGCCGGCTAACATCGTTGCCAAAATGGTCGAAGGCCGTCTGTCCAAGGAACTCAAGGACATCTGCCTGCTGGATCAGATCTATTTCCGTGACAACGAGCAGACCGTTGGCAAGTATCTGAAGAGCGTTGCTCAGGCTGTCGGTGGTCCGGTCGTCGTTAAGAAGTACATCCGCTTTGAGACCGGTGAGGGTATCGAGAAGAAGCAGGAAGACTTCGCGGCCGAAGTTGCTGCTCAGATGAAGCAGTAATGCATTAAAAAAACAAAAACGAGCTTTCAGGAAACTGAAAGCTCATTTTTTTGTATCCGGCCATGACCGCGCAAGAAAAAAGAAAGCGCCCTTGGGAAAACCTTTAAACCTTTTGTTTGCAGGCTTTCCCAAGGGCACTTCCTGTTTTTGTTAGTTCAGAATATAAACGTTTGCGTACTTGAGGCCGAATTGACAAGCTTCGGAATGGGTGTTGAAGAAGATATCGATGCAGTTTCCATAAACGCCTCGGTCTTCTACGGTAAAGGTTCCGATGCCTTCGATATAAACGACTGTTCCGAACGGAAGTACACTGGTGTCAGCGGCAATGGTATGATTCGCGACGGCCGGTACGCCGGAAGCGGTGGTACCGTTCGCATTCGCGCCGCAGCACTGTGTACATGGACAATAAGCGGTTAAACGGAAGGATCCGATCAAAGTACCATTGCTGGAAGAGGTGGTTTCCTGAGCGGGCTCAGGAGTGCTCTGAACTTTAGTACTTGCGGATTCAGATGATGCGGTTGTAGTGTTTTCAGATCCGGCAGAAGAAGAGGGGGTGGTATCTTCGACGGGTTCTTCCTCGTAAGAGGTTTCCGTCTGTTCCGGCTCCTGATAGCTTTCTGTCCAGGTCGTCTCATACTGAGACGCATCTTCAGAAGTAGGTTCCGTCCAGGTTGCTTCGGTTTCCCAAGCGGTTTCTGTATTTTCCTGCGCGGCTTCTTCTTGGGCAGCGGCTTCTTCAGCTGCTTTCAATTCTTCATTGGCTGCTTTTGCTGTGTTGGCGGCTACCGTAAGTTGGACCGGATGGACCAGATGAGGTGTTTCGACGCGAATGGTTTCTGTTTGTAGTGTTTCGTCGTCGAAAGCCGCTTTCATGGCAACTGTCGTTGCAGGCATCGCTTTCGGAGATCCAAGGGCGGATTCGATCGCGGCCTGACTGATTTCAGAACTCGATTCAACAGCGATCACATGGCTGTCAGAAGATTCTTTTGCATAGGCCTCTTTGGTTACATGGGTAAAAACAGTTTCAGAAACGACAATTGTTATTACAAGCGCCAGGAAGAATTGAAAGAATCGGGTATTAAAAGATTCTTTCATGTTACCTCCTTTTTCCCGTAACAATATTTCTCTTTTCTGTCTTCTAAGGATAGACTGCGCTCACCTAACGCAGCGAAATCCATCTTATCACCAAATTTCTTAAAAGTCAATGATTGTTACAGTTTCGTTAAATAACGGAAAAGAACCACGACTTCTTCCGCTTTTCTGAAAACTTCGATTTTGAAAAGCACAAGATGTTGTGGTTCCTAAAATGGGCTTAAATCCGGCCAAAATGTGAACAAATTGTAAACAAATCGGCAAATCGGAAGATCGTATCACGATTCGTAAAATCGATTGCGTCAATGATACGATTTTACGATTGGTATTTTTCCTTATTTCGGCTGTTGCTCACCTGTTATATCGATAGTGTAATCGTCCTTGATGATCAGTTCATAAGCGGTGCAGAACGTATATCCTTGCGATTCCAGTTCATCCAGGATCCGGGGAAGGACCTTTACTGTATGATAACCCTCCACATGGAAGAGAAGAATGGATCCCGGCCGCACTTTGCTCATGATATTCTCATAAAGTCCGTTTTCCGTAGTCGATTCGATCCAATCCAGAGAATCGGCATCCCATTGAATGACTTCCATACCGGCCTGCCGGATCGCGCGGATGGCATTGTCGTTATAAGCGCCGGAAGGAGGACGGGCTACGATGGGATCTTTCCCATAGTAAGGGCGGATCTTATCGTTACAGGCGAAGAGCTCTTGCTGAATGCTTTCATAGGAAAGCAGGGTATAATCCGGATGAGTATCGGAATGATTGCCGATCTCATGCCCTCTGCGGCACAATTCCTCCATGGCTTCCGGGAACGCATCGATCCAATAGCCAACGAGAAAGAAGGTACATTTGATATTATGCTCATCCAGAATGTCCAACAGGTCGTAGAATGTATCGATGTTCCAGGATGCGTCAAAGGTGATGGCCACCTTTTTCTCAGAAGTCTGTACACGGGAAATAGGCTGCAGATAATCTGTCGTGGGGAAATATACGCCGCGAGGTTCTTTGGCAGGATCTTCCTCGGAAGAGGATCCGGCGTCAGGAGTATCGGAAAGATCTGAAGCCTCAGATCCGCTCTCTGCGTTTGAAACTTCCTCGGAACTTTCCTTTACGGCTTGCGTTGCTTCTTCGTCGGAAGAAGGCCCCAGACGCTGCACCGCCAATATGATGACCAGGACGATCACGACTACGATATAACCGATCGTAATGGTACGGGTCAGATGTTGGTTCTGTCGTCTCAAGAAGCAGTTCCTTTCTATTCATCATCAATATTCGATGATGAAATCATAACTTTTCATATTATATGGTCTTGTGAAGAAGATGTCAATTTCTTTTCTGAAAGCCGTGAAAAAAAGGGGAACTTTGGTTGCTTTTTAAGAGGGAAAATGATATAGTATTAATGTTATAAATTAGAAAAATGAGGTAAATAAACGGGATATGGTTTTTTCTGATCTGTTCTTTCTTTATTTTTTCCTGCCGATCTGTTTTATCGTATATAAATGTGCTCGAAGCCTTCAGGCGAGAAATATGGTGCTCCTTGTTTTCTCGCTGATCTTTTATGCCTGGGGGGAGCCCGTATGGGTCATTCTCCTGGTCTTTAGCGGCACCATCGATTATTATCATGGCTTGTATATCGACAAGCATCGCGGCACACCAAAGGCCAAGTGGGCTTTGGCCAGTTCGCTGATCTTGAATCTGGGGATTCTGATCCTGTTCAAGTATAGCGGATTTATTGTGGAGAACATCAACGCCCTGCTGCGCATCCACTTGCCGGTCCCGAAGTTTACACTGCCTATCGGCATCAGCTTCTATACATTCCAGACACTGTCCTATACGATCGATTGTTATTGGGGCAAGGTCAAGGTGCAGCGCAGGTATTCCGATTTCCTGATGTATGTTTCCCTGTTCCCGCAGCTGGTGGCCGGCCCGATCGTCCGCTATGCCACTATTGAAAAGGAGATCAGTGACCGTCATACTACGTTCGATGATCTGGCAGAGGGTTCGGCCCGCATCATTCTGGGCCTTTCCAAAAAGGTCATCATCGCGAACAACCTGTCCACGGTGGTCGATGCCATGTTTGGACAGAGCAGCATCGCCGGCCTTTCTGTATTAGGCACCTGGTATGGCGTGATCGCCTTTGCTTTACAGATCTACTTTGACTTTTCCGGATATTCCGATATGGCCATCGGCCTGGGACGTCTGTTCGGTTTTCATTTCGATGAGAACTTTAAATACCCGTTCATCAGCAAGAGCATTACGGAGTTCTGGCAGAGATGGCACATCTCGCTGGGATCCTTCTTCCGTGATTATCTTCTGTATGTGCCGATCTTTGGAAAACGCCGTAAGTATGGCGGGCTGTTCCTGGTCTGGTTCTGCACCGGCCTCTGGCATGGCGCCAGCTGGAACTATGTCATCTGGGGCTTGTATTTTGGCATCTTTATCGCGATTGAGCAGGCCATCACACAAAAGAGACTGCGTCAGATCCCGGATGCCATTATGCGCACTTACACCATCCTCGTCTATACCATCGGTTTCGGTATTTTCTACTTTGAAGACTTTGGCAAGCTGGGTGATTTCTTCAAGAATCTGATCGGATTGAACGGCAACGCGTTTTCCAATCGGATCTTCGGGACGACGTTCGTAAACAATATCTTCCTGTTTATCGCGGCCATCGTCTTCAGCACGCCGGTCCTCAAAAAGCTGAAAGAATACTGTGTGAAACAGTATAACCATGAACTGGCATACAGAGTGGCAAGTATCATTTGCAGCGTAGGGCTTCTCTTGGTCTGCACTGCTTTGCTTGTTGATGCTACGAACAATCCTTTCCTGTATTTCCGATTCTAAGATAGGACAAATAACATGACTGATTTCAATAGTTTTGATGATTTCTTCATAGAAGAACCGGCTCAGAGACCTGAGCCCAAGAAAACAGGCCTGACAGAGGCTCCTGCCGAAAGGGAGCTCAGAGCGCAAAGAGAGCCGGAGCCTGTCCCGGAGCACAGTGAGAAAGAAGAGCCTCGTGAGGAGGAACCTCGCAGAAGCCGGCGCGCTTCGAGGGCTTCCCGCAAGACCCGCCGCATGCGGGAGATCACACGGGCGGTGTATTTCTGCGCGGTCTTTCTGACCTTTTCCATCGTTACCTTGATCCTGGTCTTCGGAAAGAGGCCTACTGTTTCTCATACAGAGAACCGTACGCTTACCAAGTTCCCGAAGTTCAGTGTATCTTCCTTCTTTTCCGGCAAGTACACATCGCAGATCGCAAAATGGTATAACGATACCGCTCCAAACCGCGATCAGATCAAAACCATCGCGGCCGAGATCACGGACATGCGCGGTGTCTCTTTTGGCGATGTTGTGATCTATTCCGGTGATGGTCCGCAGAAGAAAGAGGCGGATGAGGCCAGCCGCCAGGCACAGGAGAAGAACAGTTCCGTTCCGGAAGCTTCTTCTCAGGAATCTTCCGTGCAGCCGGCTCAGGAGGAAACATCCGTATCGGAGAGTTCATCAGAGTCTTCCGTGGAATCTTCTGAATCCTCAGAGGAGGAATCCGAGGAATCTTTGGACAATTCCAATCCGGAGGCGGAAGGCGAACTGACGAACGGAGGCGGCATCCTGATCTCTGGAACACGTGCTATGGAGATCTTTGGCGGCCTGTATGATAAAGCTGCTGAGTATGCCCAGACTCTGGAGCAGTATTATGATCGGTTCGGCGGAAACATGAACGTCTATGAAATGACGGTCCCGGTCTCGATCGCGTATTACTGCCCGTCGAACTATCTGCAGTATACCCAGGATCAGGAAGCCATGCTGGATTATATCGGTGAGCATACGAAGAACGTGCACCATGTCAAGATCTTCAATCAGCTGCTCAAGCACAAGGATGAAGACATTTACTATCGCACGGATCACCACTGGTCGT
>ONBQ01000116.1 GCA_900316145.1 uncultured Eubacteriales bacterium | reverse complement strand
GATGGCGGTGCTGATAAATATGCTAAGACCCTTTTCATTCCGAAGGAATGGGCCGGCGGGCATGTAGCCCTTCATTTTGAAGGGGTCTATCGCAAGGCGTCTGTATTTGTCAATCAATCCCTGGTGGCGATGCAGGACTTTGGGTATTCAGAATTTACCGCTGACATTCAGGATTATGTACGTTTCGGAGAAGAGAATACCATTCTGGTAGTGGTCAAGTGCGGTACCGAGAACAGCCGCTGGTACAGCGGGGCGGGCATCTACCGCAACGTATGGCTTCTGCATGGGCCTGCGCTTGGTATCGTTCCGTTCTCCCTGACGGCCAATACGATCGACGCGGATCCGGATGGCGCTACGGTAGAAGTACAGGTGGAAGTCCGCAATGATTCTCTGCAGGCGGAGACCGTAAATGTCCGTTTTGAGATCATAGATCCCGAAGAAAAAACGGTGGCGCAACGATCATTTCCTGTCAGGATCCGAGGGAGCCAGACCCTTGCGGTCCATAAACGGTTCTATCTGGAAAATGCTCACCTGTGGAGTGACACGTCTCCTGCTTTATATACGGTACGTGTATTGACAGAAGAGGATGAGGAGTCCATAGTGACCGGTTTCAGGACCCTTCGACTGGACGCGAAACATGGCCTTCGAGTCAATGGACAGACCGTCAAGCTGCGCGGCGCGTGTGTACATCATGACCAGTTCCTGTTAGGTTCGGAAGCCTGGGAGGACAGTGAATACCGCAGGGTGAAGCTTTTGAAAGAAGCCGGTTTCAATGCCATCCGCTCTGCGCACAACCATGCCAGTCAGGCCATGCTGGAAGCTTGTGACAGGCTGGGCGTCTATGTGATGGATGAGCTGGTCGATATCTGGAACAAGGCGAAATCCTTGTATGACCATAACCTTGACTTTGATAGTACCTGGGAGAAGGATGTCCGTTCCATGGTCCAGGCAGATCGCAATCACCCGTCGGTCGTGCTGTATTCGACCGGCAATGAGAACTTTGAGATCGCGACGGATAAGGGCAATGAGACCAGCCGTATGCTGGGAGAAATGTTCCACAGGCTGGACCCGACACGCTTTACCACCAATGGCATCAACGGAGCGTTCGCGGCCGGAGACGGTCTGGCTGATATCGTATTGGATATCACTGGTCACAAGCCCGGCCCGGGTGATGTCAATGTATTCATGGCGGCGCTGGCCATGCACATGCCGGAGATCACGAAGCATCCCATCATCAGTGGCATTCTGGAAAAGCTGGAAACGACGATGGATGTGCTGGGCTACAACTATATGACGGCCCGTTATGAGAAGGACGCGCAGGATTATCCGGACCGTATCATGGTCGGTTCCGAGACCTATCCTAAACAGATCGCCGAGAACTGGAGCGCCATCACAAAATGTGACGCAGTGATCGGAGATTTCACCTGGACCGGCTGGGACTACATGGGTGAAGTACAGCCTCCGTTCCCGAATCTGGTCAGCCATGCGGGCGATCTGACTGCCATTGGCGTGCGCCGTCCGGTTTCCTTCTATCGGGAGATCGTTTTTGGACTGAAAAAAGGACCGGTCATCGCGGTGCAGGATCCGGCACGGTTCGGGATCGATCGGAATTTCGGTCCCTGGCAGTATACGGATTGCGTCTTCAATTATACCTGGCCCGGTCAGGAGGGTAAGCCGGTCATGATCCAGTTCTATGCCGGCGGGGATGAAGTAGAGCTGTGGAAGAACGGACAGTCCCTTGGCCGCAAGGCTTGCGGCAAAGAAACCGCCTATGAAGCAGTTTTTGAAACATCCTATGAACCCGGTCAGCTGAAAGCCGTAGCCTATGAGAAGGGCGTGGTGATCGGCAGCTATGAGCTGGAGACGACAGGAGCACCGGCCAGGCTTGCTGTCGGCAAAGAGGAGGGCGTAGATCTGATCTTCCTTCCGATCATGCTGCAGGATGAAGGCGGCCGCCGTGTCTTTTCACAGGAGAGCCTGGAGATCGAGATCGAAGGTCCGGTCCTGCTCAAGGGATTCGGCAGCGAGGATGCGCGTCATGACCATGGATTCGAAAGTCCGAAAACGGTCATGACGGATGGCTGCGCGCTGGCGATCCTGAATAGAACAGGCGAAGGAAATGTGACCGTGAAGATCCGGGGCTGCGGCCTGGAAACGGTGATCGAACTGTAAAAAACAAGACCGTACGTGCATGTAAAACGTACGGTCTTTCTATATGCTTTTATGGAAGAACATCCATTTCCCCTGGAAGCATGTGATCGCCCTGCAGCTGGTATTCCCGCGGGGACACACCGATCACTTTTTTGAAGATGCGGGAGAAGTAATAAGGATCATTGTAGCCCAGGGCGGATGCGGCTTCCTGGACGCGCGTGTCAAAGGAACGCAGCAGCTTGCAGGCTTCCTTCATTCGGAGGCGGATATAGAAATCGATCGGGGAATGAGAGGTATATTTCTGGAAAATCGCGCTGATATAGCTTCGCGACAGGCCAAACTGATCGGACAGATCCTGCAAGGTAAGATTTTTGTCCAGGTGCGCGGACATGTAGCGTACGATGCGGGTGACCTGCCGGTTTTGCTCAGCAGTGGAGTGGTGTTTTTCTCGATAGAAGATCTCGGAAAGGATCAGAGACAGAACCTGGGAAATATAAATGAAATTGCCCAAGGTGTAGTTGCCATCCAGAACGCGGAACAAAAGCTCAAACAATGACATGAGCCGATCCGTGGCATAGGTCGAATTCAAAACGACCTTCTGTAAAGAGTTTAAAGGAAAGAAGGTCGTATCCTCCCCCTTGAAATGGACCCAGAGCAGACTCCAGGGATCTTGTGGACTGGCGAAATAACGGTGGCCGGTCAAAGGAGGGATACAGAATGCTTCTCCCTCATGAAGTGTGATAACCGGCTTGCCGGGGATCTGAATGGTACCGCTCCCTTCCGTGCAGTACAAGAGGATGTATTCCTCGATCCCTTCACGCCGTTCCCGAAAATGATGCAAAGCTTTTGGGAAATACCCCACATCTGTCAGATACATACGCCGGACCAGCGGGTTCTCGATAAACGGCTGGAATGCTTCCGTAGGGAGGACGATCATCTGCTCCCCTTTAAAGCCGTCTCTTTTTTGTTCGGTATTCATGATGTGATTATATCACAGAGGTGGAAGATTGTCCATCACCTTATACAAAAAGACATGGAATGACGACGCTTGCATGTGCTATAATGAGACCATCAAATCGCAGGAGGAATTAACATCATGTCTAATGTTCGGATCTGGGAAGAAAAGATCATGATCCCGACTTATCCAGCGGCAAAACCGGAAAAGAATCCATTGTTCATCGAAAAGCGCGCCTATCAGGGAAGCACAGGCAAGGTCTATCCGCTGCCTGTTACCGAAAAGATCGCGGATGAAAAAACCGATGTGGAATATAACGCTGTTTTTATCGAAAATGAATACCTTCAGGTCATGGTCCTGCCGGAACTTGGCGGCCGTATCCAGCGTGCCTATGACAAGACCAACGGGTATGATTTTGTTTATTATAATCATGTGATCAAGCCGGCACTGGTTGGCCTGGCAGGTCCTTGGATCAGCGGCGGCATCGAGTTCAACTGGCCCCAGCATCACCGTCCGTCGACTTTCTCTCCCGTGGATCATTGCATCAAGAACAATGAAGACGGGTCCGCGACTGTCCACATCAGCGAGATCGATAAAATGTACGGAACGAAGGGAATGGCCAGCATCACCCTGTATCCGGGCAAAGCCTACATCGAGATCAAGGGTCAGATGTACAATCCCACGGATCTTCCGCAGACCTTCCTTTGGTGGTCCAACCCGGCTGTTCCGGTCAATGACCATACCTACAGCGTATTTCCGCCGGATGTCAATGCGGTATTTGACCATGGCAAGCGCGCGGTCGCTACTTTCCCCATCGCGACGGGTGAGTACTATAAATATGATTATTCAGAAGGCATCGATATTTCCCGTTACAAGAATATCAAAGTCCCGACCTCCTACATGGCAGCCAGTTCCTCCTATGATTTCGTAGGAAACTATGATGAGGAAAAGCAGGCCGGCCTGCTGCATGTAGCCGATCACCATGTATCCCCCGGAAAGAAGCAGTGGACCTGGGGCGGCGGTGATTTCGGTCAGGCCTGGGATCGGAACCTGACGGAAGAAGATGGTCCGTACATCGAGCTGATGACCGGTCAGTTCGCGGACAATCAGCCGGACTTCACATGGCTGAAGCCGGGAGAAGAGAAGACCTTCACCCAGTATTTCATGCCGTATAAGAGCGTAGGACGCGTCGGAAATGCTACAAAGGACGCTTGCGTGTCTGTCATCGCTAAAAGCGAAGGCGCGGAACTGAACGTCTATGCGACCGGAGTATATGAGGCGGCCCGGATCTTCGTACGGGAGGGAGGTCAGCTGCTGTACCGCAATCTGGTCAACCTGAGCCCGGAGAAAGCCTTTACCGCGCAGATCCCCGCACCGGCAAAATGGGAGGATCTTACGATCGAAGTCATGAGCGCCGAAGGCAAGGATCTCGTTGTTTATAAGTATTATAAGCCTGAACTCAAAGAGATCCCGGAAGCGGCCGAGCCCATGAAAAAACCGGTAGATATGAAGTCCAACGAGGAACTGTACCTGGCCGGACAGCATCTGGAACAGTACCGTCATGCCACCTATGAGCCGGCGGATTACTATCTGGAAGGACTGCGTCGTGATCCGTCCGACATCCGTATCAACAATGCCTATGGTCTCCTGCTGTACCGCAGAGGACATGTGGAAGAGAGCATCGCTTATTTCAAGAGAGCCATCGAGAAGCAGACCTGGAAGAATCCGAACCCTTATATGGGCGAATGCTATTATAATTATGGTCTGGCACTGGCCATGACCGGCAAGGATGAGAAAGCGTTTGACGCCTTCTATAAAGCCACCTGGTCAGCAGAAACGCAAAACGGAGGGTTCTACTGGCTGGCCGTTCTGTCTACCCGGAAAGGAGCCTATGAAGAGGCCCTTGCCTTCGCGGAAAAGTCACTGATCCGGAACTGGCATGATATGAGGACCCGCAACCTGAAGGCCGCGCTTTTGCGAAAGCTGGGACGGGAGTATTATCCTTATGTCCAGGAAAGTCTGGAGATCGACCCGATGTATCAGGGACTGCTGTATGAGCAGGGACTGGCCAATGATGATCTGGACAGATGGGTCCAGAATATGCGGGGAGAAGCCCATAACTATCTGGAACTGGCGATCGATTATTCCCTAGCCGGGCTTTATGAGGACGCGCTCACGATCCTGGCCCTTTGCCCGCAGTCCAGTCCGATGCCGGATTATTATCAGGGCTGGCTGCTGGCTCAGCTCGGCCTGAAAGAAGAAGCGGCGGAAGCCTTTGCCGATGCGGAAGCGAAGTCTCCTGATTATTGTTTCCCGAATCGTGTTGAGGAGATCCAGATCCTTCAGTGCGCAATCGATACCTTGGGGCAGGCTCCGATGGCTCATTACTATCTGGGCAACCTGCTTTATGATAAAAAGCAATATGATGCCGCGATCGAGCATTGGGAGACCGCTGTTTCCGAGAAGCCGGACCTGGCAGTTTGCTGGCGGAACCTTTCGATCGCGTATTATAACAAGAAGAACGATACCGCCAAGGCTATGGAAGTCATGGTCAAGGCGTGTCGCCTGAATCCGGAGTATCCGCGTCTGTGGCTGGAATACGATCAGCTGGCGGCCAAGCGCAATGTTTCCGTTGAGGAAAGGATCGGGGTCATGGAATCTCATCCGGAGATCACAGCAGCACGAGATGACCTGTATCTTCGCTATATCCAGCTGCTGAACCTGACCGGCCGCCACAAGGAAGCCTATGATCGCATCATGGGCCGTCAGTTCCATCCGTGGGAAGGCGGCGAAGGCAAGGTCAGCACGCAGTATAAGCAGGCCTTGATCGGACTGGCTAAGCAGGCCATGGAAGAGGGAGAAGCCCAAAAGGCGATCGAGCTGCTGCAAGAGACCCTGACCTACCCCCACAACCTGGGAGAAGGCAAGCTGTTCAACGTACCTGACAATGAAGCCTGGTATTACATGGGCCTGGCAAACCTTCAGCTTGGCAAAAAGGATGCCGCGGAGGCCTGCTTCCGTCAGGCAACGGTCGGTTCTCAGGAGCCGGAACCGGTCCTGTACTATAATGATCAGCCTTCGGATTATATCTACTATCAGGGCCTGGCATTCAGAGAACTGGGAGAAGAAGCCAAAGCACTCAAATCCTTCCATCAGCTGGTGATCTACGGAGAAAAGCACCTGTTTGACAAAGTAGAGTATGATTTCTTCGCGGTATCCCTGCCGGAGATCGAAGTCTATCAGGATGATATCTACCTTCGCAATGAGCAGTATTGCAATTATCTGCGCATGCTGGGAGCCAAAGGGCTGGGAGAAGAGGAAAAGGCTGACAAGCTCAGACAGGAGATCCTCTCCAAACAGTGTGATTATCAATTTGCTTAAACCAAGAAAGAGACCTTCAGGGGTCTCTTTTTCTTTTCACCTGTTGAAAACAACAGGATGTTTTGATACAATACCGCATAAGAAATACGCCAGTTCAGGAGGATTAATATATGCTGAAAGAAATGGATCTGACTGGGAAAAAAGCCATCGTAACCGGAGGAGGAACCGGCTTAGGCTTAGGGATCGCAGGCGTCCGGATCAAAGTAGATGGAGGCATCGGAGTTTCGCTATGAGTCAGTGCTATCTGTTTGTCCATTTCAAAGAACGTTCCACGCCGGACGGAGAGCAGGTCTATTTCAGCATCAGCCGGGATGGGCTGCGCTGGGAAGCTGTAAATGACGGATCGCCTGTTTTATGGACATATTATGGGACGCGCGGCGTGAGAGATTTCACCATCGTCCGGCATCCGATCACGGGAAGGTTTTATATCGTCGCGACGGATCTTAGCATCGCGTACGGAGTCCGCAGGCACAGAACGGATTTCTGGGAGCATGCGGGAACACAGGGCAGTACGTCCCTCAGTGTGTGGGAGAGCGATGACCTGGTCCATTGGACAGAACAGCGCCTGGCCAATGTGGAAGGCAAGAACGAGCATTTTGGCTGCGTGTGGGCACCAGACGCCCTGTGGGATCCGGAAAAAGAGGCCTTCCTTCTGCACTGGTCGTCCTCCGCAGAGTCTGACGGGTTTGCCCGGAAGCGCATTTTCTGCAGCTATACCAAGGATTTCAGAGACTTTTCCGAGCCGGAAGTCCTTTATGAAGAAGAGGCCGAGATCATCGACTCCGCTATGTATGAGCAGGATGGCATGTATTATCTGTTCTATAAAGGCGGTGTACCTTGTCGTGTTCGACTGGTAGAAGGAGAGACACCGCGGGGACCGTTTCATACGGTACAAGCCTTTGACCGGTCTATGGACGCGGTCGAGGACGGCCTGTATGAAGCCCCGACAGCCGTTCGCCTGGAGGATGGCAGATGGGCCTTGTTTATCGATTATTACGGCGCCCATGGCGCGGAGCAGGGTTATGTTCCTTTCTTAAGCGACGATCTGAAATCGGGTGAATTCCGCCGGGCTGATACGGATTTTTCCTTCCCTTATCATTTTAAGCATGGCACGATCCTGACGATCACGGAAGAAGAGTATGCCCGTCTGAAGGATCATGACTGGACCGATCCCGGGTTCGTGGAGTTTTTCTCATGAAGACCTGTCCTTATGCCAAAAAATGCGGCGGCTGTGACTATCAGGGGATCTCTTATAGCAAGCAGCTGGCCATGAAGCAGGAATACACGGAGAAACTCCTTAAAGAATTCTGTCCGGTCCATCCGATCACCGGCATGGAGGATCCCTATCATTACCGCAATAAGGTCCACGCTGTTTTCAACCGGACCCGGGACGGTCAGATCATTTCGGGCATGTATGAGGAGAACTCACATCGCGTAGTCCCAGTGGATGACTGCCAGATCGAGAATGAAAAGGCGGATGCCATTATCCGGGACATCCGAGATATGTTAAGGTCCTTTAAAATCACTGTATATAACGAACGGTCCGGTCAGGGCCTTCTTCGCCATGCCCTGATCCGCACCGCGTCTTTTACCGGCCAGATTCTGGTCGTCCTCGTCGTCACATCCCCCATTTTTCCATCGAAGAATAATTTTGTGAAGGCACTCCGGAAGAAGCACCCGGAGATCACTTCGGTCGTACTGAACTTGAACGATAAGTATACCAGCATGGTCCTGGGAAAGAGGGATATCGTGCTTTATGGTCCTGGATATATTGAGGATCAGATCTGCGGCAAGACCTTCCGGATCTCTGCCCAATCTTTCTACCAGATCAATCCGCTGCAGGCGGAGAAACTTTATAACAAAGCCATCGAACTGGCGGGCCTCACCGGCAAAGAGCGGGTCATCGATGCCTATTGCGGCACCGGGACCATTGGACTGGCGGCTTCTGACAATGCGGGCGAAATCATCGGCGTAGAGCTGAATCCGGAAGCGGTCAAGGACGCGGTGCGCAATACGAAATCAAACCAGGTCCGAAATGCCCGGTTCTATTGCGCGGATGCCGGAGAATTCATGGAGCAGATGGCCGCGGATGGAGAAACGGCGGATGTGGTCATCATGGACCCGCCCCGGTCCGGCAGCACGGAACAGTTTATGGATTCCCTGGGAAAATTAGGGCCTTCCCGTATCGTTTATGTTTCTTGTAATCCCGAGACACAGCGCCGGGACATTCAGTATCTGCAGAAGCTCGGATATAAAGCTGTGGAAGTCTGGCCCTATGATTTTTTTGGATTTACCAGCCATGTGGAGTGCGTAGTATTGATGTTAAGGAAAAATACATAAAGCCGACAGAGTGTTTGAACTGGAAGATGGTGTCGGCATTTATAGAAACAGGAGAAGATGAAGATGTGTACAGCAGCAACTTATTATGCAAAGG
>ONBQ01000029.1 GCA_900316145.1 uncultured Eubacteriales bacterium | reverse complement strand
TCACGAGCGCAGCGGTTTTTGCTGCGCGAGTGGCATGGCTGTGTCACCGATTCGACCTAGCTCAGTGAAGAAGGTGCTTGCACATTCTGAACTGAGCTTTATTTTTTGTTTTTATAGGGCGCAGCCCTATCACGAGCGCAGCGGTTTTTGCTGCGCGAGTGGCATGGCTGTGTCACCGATTCGCCCACTTCCTACTTCATAACAAAAAAACCGGCGTTGCGCCGGCTTTTTTCATTAGAGCAAACTCTGTTTACTCCTCCATTTGCTTCTGGACCTCATCGATGATGATCTCATCCTCTTCCTTGTGCGTACCCTTGAACTTTTCGATCAGGTCCGGCACCATATCCAGTACTTTCGTCACAGTATCCTGCTGTTTGATATTGACCAGACGAGTCTGACCATCTTTGATGACAAGGATGGAACTGGGTGACATCTTGGCTCCTACTCCGCCAATGGCATTCTTACCATCCGGAAGCTTCTCTCCTTTTTTCTGTTTGCTGCCGACACCGGCTCCGAACTGAACATCGACCAGCGGCAGTACGACCGTGTCACCGATATGGATCGGTTCGCCTACAACGGTTTTCGTTGTAATAAATTCTTCCATTGATGACAACAGGTCTTTTAATGACTCCTGAGTTGCGTTGATTCCCATAGCTGGTCTCCTTTATTGTTTTTTACGATTCCGTATATAAAAGATCAAACGCCACAATCGGCGGCTGATCGCGATCCTTAAGATCGGGGCAATGATCATGTATCCTTGCAGCTTCCCCTTAAAGGAAATGGATCCTTCGATCATCTTCTGTTCAAAATCCGGTACCAGGTCGACGGAGTAGTGTTTCACTGTCCCGCACCAGGCACTCAGCATACCATATCCGCCGGCGATCCGCGCCGTCATGACCGGATCACCTGTGCCGTACCGCAGATTGATATTCAGCTTCCGCGGCCGGATCCGATTCAGGATCTTAAGAAGCTTTCCGAATATAAGCTTTAGCAGATACGGTCTGTCCGGATAATACCAGAATTCATTATACAAGCTTTCTGCCTGATATAAAAGCTTCTGGACCTTCAGGATGATGTCCTGGACCTTCTCCGAGATTCCTTCGTATTTCTGATACAGCCCTGTGAGCACTTCTTCGATCTTGCCGAATACCGGCGCGTCCAGATCGATGCGCCATTCCTTGGCCTCTTCCCCATACAGGATGACCAGTTCCTCCGGATCACGGCGGATAAACGGTTTCTCCTCTGATACCTCTTCCTCAGCCGCCTCCTCCGAAACCACTGTCTCCTCTGGGGTGGGAAGTTCTTCTTGCGCTGGCGCTTCTTCTTTCGCTTCGATTGGCTCTTCCGGTTCGATCGTCTCCTGCGGCTCAGGTTCCGTATGCTCTGGAACGGTTTCTATCGTTTCAGGCTGCATCGGAGCGCTTTCCTCCTCTTCCGGATCCTGTGACAGATCAAGAGCCAGATCCTCCAAAGGTTCCGAAACCGTTTCGCCTGACTCCGGTTCCTCTTTGCCGATCAGGTTTTTCTTGATCCACAGGATCTTCAGCTGTCCGGAAAGGGTCTTGTCCCGGAAATATACATCTGCCTTGATCAATTTCAGAAGAAGGTGTATGCGGGCATGCACATTGGCGTCGAAAGCTTCTCCTCCGTTGCCGGCCTCTCCTTCCATCTCATAGTGGATGGACAGAAACAAGACGATCAGCAATACGATGAGGATCAAGCCTAAGATGCCAAGCAGCGTCCATCCGATGACCTTTAAAAGGATAAGCAGGATCTTACCGATGATGGATAATACGATCATACGGCCGCCTCCCGTCTTTTCCTTGCTCCGATCCTCCAGCATACAGCACAGGTCAGCAGGATCCCGACGATCGGGATCAGCACGAAGCGTGCGATCCGCATGGCCATGTCAAAGAAAAACTCTTCGGGGAGCATGTTGATCATCAGACTGTCCGCAGGATCCAGCAGCCACAGATCGTTATCAAAGAAGATCAGGTGGAAACGGATGAATGCCGCGTCAAAGTCTGAAGAGATGATGATCAGAAGCACCGCGATGGCAGCCAGAAGAACGAGCCACGTAATGACGATCGTCTTGGCCAGAACACGAAGCGTTTCAGCCCGGAAGGCCTGTTTTTGACCCAGGATAAGATAAAGCGCCAACGTGATCGCAAAAACAATGACAGCATACGTCCGGATGGAAAAACCAGCCATAAACAGGCCCTTCACATCCACCATATGCAGTTTTTCCCGTTCGTTATATGCTTCTCTTTCCTGTCCGCCGACAACGGTCTCTATGACCAGGTCATCCCGATCATCAGACAGATATTTCATCGTCTCGGAAAATAAAGCATGGAGGTCTTTCTCCTCCATGTTTAAGTCACGCGCTACGGACAGCTTCTCCATTTCTGAATCGATGTAGTTCATATCGAAGATAGAAAGCTCGAGCGCCGTAAAAAAGATAGCGATCCACGCGCTAAGCGCG
>ONBQ01000015.1 GCA_900316145.1 uncultured Eubacteriales bacterium | reverse complement strand
GGTTGGCGGGACTCGAACCCGCAAGTCGCTAATGGACACTAGATCCTTAGTCTAGCGCGTATGCCAATTCCGCCACAACCGCATGCGCAACAATTATATTAGCACAAGGGCCGGGTATTGTCAACAACTTTTTTATTCTTGCATGATATCCTTAATAACATGATACAGGTGGGCCACCGGCAATCCGATCACCGCATTATAATCTCCCTGTATACCCTTTACAAACAGTCCACCCTGATTCTGGATCCCATAGGCGCCTGCTTTGTCCATCGGGTCACCGGTTTTGATATAATCATCGATCTCCTGATCCGTCATAGGATAGAATTCAACATCGACTGATTCAGAAAAGCTTCGCTCCTGCCCCTGATAGCAGCATGTGCATCCGGTTACAACAGTATGGACAAGCCCGGAGAGCTTGCTTAACATACGCTTAGCATCTTCTTCATCGACTGGCTTTCCCATGACTTCTCCATCCAGGATAACGGTGGTATCACTTCCGATAACGAGGGCGTCCGGATACTTTTCGGCCAGGTGCCGCGCCTTAAGTCCGGACAGGTATTCAGCCTGTTCTTCGGCTTTCAGGTCTTCCGGCACGATCTCTTCTATATCCGCCGGGATGATTTCAAAATCCTCAAAAATCCGATGCAAAAGCTCTTTTCTTCTGGGTGAGGCCGATGCAAGGATCACTTTCATTGCCTGTTTTCCTTTCAGTACCCCACTGATGATCGCGATTTCTTCTCGTTTAGTGGGGTATTTTCTTTTTTATTCAACCATTATACAGCATCTTTGGACTTTTTCAAGGGCATCCCGTCCCTCACTTGCCTTCAAAAGCGCTTATGCCGGGGTCATTTTTTCTTATTAACGGCCTCGTACCCCACAGAACTTCAAAAAATGAGCAGTTCAGTGGGGTACGAACGGATCCACTTTGGATCAAAAATGAATATCTTAAGAAATATTCATCATTTCAGATTAATTATTCATATCGCTCATCGATGACGCGCTTGGACTTCTTTTCGCTGCGCGGCAGAACGCCCAGTTCAACGACCTTGACCAGCGGCGTGAAGCCGATCTTGCTCTTTACGGTCTCCGCGATGCGGCCGGCGATCTCCAGGAAGTCCACATGACCATTGGTCTCGACATAGATACGCATGGTATCACGGCCGTCCAGATGGGAGATGCGGATCTGATATTCACTGGAGAGTTCAGGGAAGGAGGCCAGGATCTCCTCGATCTGCTTCGGGAAGACATTGACGCCCTTGATCTTCATCATGTCATCGCTGCGGCCTTGGATCACATCGATGCGGGGATACTTGCTGCCACAGGGACACTCACCCGGAATGATACGGCTGATGTCATGCGTGCGATACCGGATCAGCGGCGCGCCTTCCTTGACAAGCGTAGTGATGACGATCTCGCCGAATTCTCCATCCGGTACGTTCTTGCCTGTGATGGGATCGATGATCTCGAGATAGATATAATCATCCCAGATGTGCATGCCGGTATCATATTTGCAGTTGATGCCGATGCCCGGGCCATAGATCTCGGTCAGGCCGTAAATATCATAGAGTTCGATGCCCAGTTCTGTCGAGATGCGTTTTCGCATCTTCTCGCCCCAGCGTTCGGAACCGATAACGCCTTTCTTCAGATGGATCTGATCCTTGATGCCGCGCTTCTCGATCTCTTCCGCCAGCAGAAGGGCGTAAGAAGAGGTGGCGCACAGAACCGTACTGCCCATATCCATCATCATCTGCAGCTGCTTGTTGGTATTGCCCGGTCCCATAGGGATGACCATGGCCCCCAGCTTTTCCGCGCCGTTCTGGAAGCCGATACCGGCTGTCCACAGGCCATAGCCGGGTGTGATATGGATGCGGTCTTTGTTGGTGATGCCCGCGAATTCATAGCAGCGTTTGAACATTTCGCCCCAGTCATCCACGTCTTTGGCGGTATAGGGGATGATGACCGGTGTGCCGGTCGTTCCGGATGAGGAATGGATACGGACCACTTCTTCTTCCGGAACAGCCATCAGTCCCAGAGGATAAGCATCACGAAGATCCTGCTTCTCGGAAAATGGCAGTGCTTCGAACTCTTCTACCGTCTTGACTCCGGTAATGCCGGCTTCCTTCAGCTTCTTGCCATAGAAATTGTCAGCAGCGATCAGTCTTTCGATTTGATTATTGACTTGACTTAATTGTAATTCATTGATCTTCATAGTTCATACCTCTTTGTAATGCTTTTTGATTAAGTTCATGGAAGCGCGGTGCCACTCGTTCGTGGATCGCGTCCAGAATATCTTGTTCGGAAAGGCCCAGCTCTCCGCTGGAAAGGGCGGCGCCAAGCAGCACGACGTTCAGTACGCGGGATGAACCCAGTTCCTCCGCGGCCGCATCCGCATCCACTAGCGTCAGATGATCCACATGATCTTTCAGATACAACATGATGTCATCATAAGGATAGCTGGACTGGCCGATCAGGGCTGTCGTCGGATAAATGGGGCGGGTCGAAGCGACTACGCTTCCTCCCTTTTTCAGGAACGGCAGATGGCGCACGGCTTCAGCCGGTTCAAAGGCGATGATCAGGTCCGCCTTGCCCGGAGCGATCAAGGGAGAGTTGAGATCTTCTCCCAGGCGGATATGGCTGAATACCGAACCGCCCCGCTGCGCCATGCCGATGGTCTCAGCCGTCTTTACTTCTATGCCGCGTTTCATGGCGGCGGCTGCCAGGAGTTTGGAGGCCAGGATGGTGCCCTGTCCGCCGATCCCGCACAGGATGATATTGACATTATTGGGCATCGCGGTCACCTCCTGAAATAGCCTGTACCGGGCAGATCTGCTCACAGAGCGTACATCCCGTGCACAGAGCGGTCTCGATTTTGGCTTTGCCATTTTCCCAGATCAGGGCCGGGCAGCCAAGCTGGTTGATACAGCGGCGGCAGCCGATGCATTTTTCTGTATTTACCTCGGATCGTACCTTGGGTTTGGTCATCGCAACGCAGGGCGAGCGGAAGATGATGGCCTTAACGCCTGGTTCGGCGGCAACGCGTTTTACGGTTTCCACCGCGGTTTTATGATCCAGCGGATTGACAGTTTCTACCGTTTGCAGTCCGATGGCTTTCAGCACCGCTTCTATGCTGACTTTTTCCACGACCTGCCCCATGACAGTGCGTCCTGTGCCGGGATGCGGCTGATGGCCGGTCATGGCCGTAGTCGAATTATCCAGCACGATGAGGGTCATATCCGCCTGATTATAGAAGGCATTGATGACACCGGTAATGCCGGAAGCGAAGAATGTGGAATCGCCTACAAAGGCAAAGGCCTTGGTATCCGGTTCCATATGGAAGACGCCCTGCGCGATGTTGATGCCGGCGCCCATGCAAAGGCAGGTGTCGCACATATCCAGCGGCTGTGCATTGCCCAGAGTGTAGCATCCGATATCACCGCAG
>ONBQ01000105.1 GCA_900316145.1 uncultured Eubacteriales bacterium | reverse complement strand
TCGACCATGGTCTTCAACGGGACTGTGATCAATACGCTGACAACGACCGGTCATGGAAGCAAAGAAAGGAGCGTGAGTGACATTGTATACATCGGATAGAAAATGGATCGAACGATATCGTGCGGCAGAAAGAAACGCACTTGGGTACTTTTTGACATCCCTTTTCCTGATCTTATTCGGGGCAGTCTATGAACACTTCAGCTTCGGCGTTTACGCGAACGCTATGATCTACGCGTTTGTGTTTCCGTTGCTCATAGGCGCGCTTCCCATGATGCTGCTCACTTTTTTCAGAGCGGAGCGCCTGCCGGACAGGCTGAGCCGGGAACTGCTGGGAGCGGGCATCGCCACGCTATCTGCTGGAAGCCTGATCAAAGGTGCGCTTGAGATCTACGGGACCAGCAGTCCGCTGACCTTTGTGTACTGGCCGGCAGGACTTGCGCTGATCGCCTTCGCAGTCATAGCATTCTATGGAACCAATAAAAGAAATGCGTGCGAACCAAAGGTCCATTGATCAAAAACTCTATTTGCGGATATGGGTTTGACGAATTCATTATTTTTGATTATACTATGTTTAACTGAAAGCCATTATACGCTTTTCAATCATAACATCATATCTAAAAAGAGAGGAAGAAAAGCTATGAATCAGTCAGACAACATGAAGAAAGTATGGATCCTGACAGGCATCGCACTCGGACTTATCTTGATCACATGTTTGTCCGTCGTGTTTACCTGGTACAGCGCGAAGTCGATGGGACAGTCATACAGTATGACACTTGTCGAGTATGAAAAGATCCATGATGAGCGGGGAATGATCGCTCTGTTCCTTCTTTTCCCGATCATTGTTGGAGCGTTTATGCCCTGGCCTAAGCGGGGGCTGGCCATTACGGCTCTTGTTCTGAGCATCTTTTCCATGCTGATCGGGTTTATGCTTTGCGCGGCTGCCAGTGAGGCCAGAAACGGCATCAGTGGCATCCATATGGGAATCGGGTTTTATATCTATATGTTTTTCCCGGTGATCACCTTTATCATAGCTATTATGCGGATGATATATTTAGGCCGGGAAAAGAGAGCGCGTATGTATGGAGGGCAGAGACCACTTTCTTATCCTTCCGTGGGCAGGACACAGATGGGCCAGCAGCAGACGGGTGGTTTCTGCTCGCAGTGCGGAAAGCCTGTGCAGCCGGGGTCGAATTTCTGCCTGAATTGCGGTGCGCCTGTAAAAAAGCCGTGATGACCTGTCGTTACTGTTCAGTAACCCGCCCCGCACCGGCGGTGCGGAACCCTATTGACCTGTAAAAAGAACTTAATCTTTTCCATCTTGCAACTCGAAGATAACTGGAGTATAATAAAAAGACCTATGGCCACATAGGTCTTTTCTGCACGTTTAAAATAGCAAGGAGCGTTTTTCAATATGAGTGAAGAGAACATTACGTATCAGAATGCGGAAAACTGTACGCATGATTGTTCCACCTGCGGCACAGACTGCCCGAGCCGTTCAGCTGATCCGTCCAGCTTCCTGGAGAAGCCGCATCGTTTCAGCCAGATCAAGAAGGTCATCGGTGTTGTGAGCGGTAAGGGCGGTGTCGGTAAGACACTGGTCTCGTCCCTGATGGCAAGCCTGCTGCATCAGCGTGGTTATAAAGTCGGCGTCCTGGACGCGGATATCACAGGACCGTCTGTTCCGAAGGTCTTCGGCATTACCGAAAAGGCCACCGGCAATGATGATGGTATCTGGCCGGTCAGATCCAAGGGCGGGGTCGATGTCATGAGCGTCAACCTGCTGCTGCCGGATGAGACAGACCCGGTCGTATGGCGCGGCCCGGTCATCGCGGGCATGGTCAAGCAGTTCTGGACAGATGTTGTCTGGGAGGATGTGGATTATCTGATCGTCGATATGCCGCCGGGGACCGGTGATGTGCCGCTTACCGTATTTCAGAGCATTCCGCTGGATGGCATCGTTATCGTAACGAGCCCGCAGGAGCTGGTCTCCATGATCGTGACCAAGGCGGTCAAGATGGCGGAGCTTATGAACATTCCGATCCTGGGCGTCGTAGAGAATATGAGCTATTTCCAGTGCCCGGACTGCGGCAAGCAGCATAAGATCTTTGGCGATAGCCATATCGAGGAGATTGCTTTCCAGCACGGCCTGGCGGTCATTGGCAAGCTGCCGATCGATCCGGCCATCGCGGAGAAGTGTGATGCCGGCAAGGTCGAAGAGGTCCGCGGTGAGTGGCTCGATCCGGCGCTGGCGATCATCGAAAGCATGATCAAGTTTTCACGTTAAATTTAGAAAGAACATGTAACGGGGCATGAAAAAAGAATACTGGATACCGGCGGCCATAGCCGCCTTCCTCTTGATGTGGTGGCTTATTGCCCTCATCATAAGAAAGCGGAGGGACCGGTTTCCTTATGAGCGAAGAGCTCTTCTGACCGAGAACGAGAAAGCTTTGTATGAAGTACTGGCTCCGGTCGCCGAGAGGATGGGGCTTTTGCTTTTGATCAAGATGCGTCTTGCGGATATCATGGCCGTAAAAAGCACAGCGAGAGATTATATGTCCGCGTTCAACCGCATCAAGGCCAAGCATACAGACTTTCTTCTATGTGATCCGGATACGCTGGATGTGCTGGTCGGGATCGAGCTGGATGATAACAGCCATCTCAGGCAGGACCGCATTCAGCGGGATGAATTCGTGGACGGAGCGTACCTGGCTTGCGGCATTCCCTTGCTGCATGTCTGGAATCCGGTCACGGAAGAAGAACTCATGACAGCTATTTGCAATGTATTATAGATAGAGAGGAGAGCAATACGATGCAAAACAACCGTTACCCGGCGGGCGGATACCCGCAGAACGGCAATCCGCAAAATGGATACCAGCAGAACGGATACCAGCAGAACGGATATCCGCAGAATGGATATCCTCAAAACGGAAATCCCCAAGGAGGAAATCAGCAGAACGCTTATCCCCGGAATGGATATTCTCGGAATGGTTATCCGCAAAATGGATATCCGCAAAATGGATATCCTAGGAACGGATATCCGCAAAGACCGAATGATCCATATCGACATAAAAAGCGCAAAAAGGGATCCATCTTTGTTTGGATCCAGCTGGTCCTGACGCTGGCCGTACTGTTCGTACTGTATAAGATCAATATGATGCCGATGCAGTATCTGGTCATCACGGGTGCTGTTTTGCTGCTGCTGTTCGTTTTATCGTTCGGATTGTGTTATTCCTACCGAAGCCGCAGCGGCGGAAGGGTGCTTTCTATTATTATTTCGCTGTTGCTGGGCGTTTTGCTGGGGTATCTGTTCAAGACATATTCTGTTCTGGATCAGATCACAGGGGCGGATACCAAGATCGATGAAATGACCGTACTGGTCCTTACAGAGGATCCGGCGCAAAGCCTGGCGGATACCGCGGGCTATGTGTATGGCATGACGTCTACGGATTCCAAAAACGCGAATGAAATGCTGGAAGAGGTCAGGAAGCAGACGGGCACTGAAGTGGCCACGGCCAGCTTTACCTCTTATACGGAGGAAGCCTACGCCCTGCTGAATGGACAGATCGGCGCGATCATCTTCAATGAAGCATACAGAGAAATGATCGAAACGGACTTCCCTGGTTTTTCCGAAAGTACAAGGATCCTTTCTACAAAGACGATCAAGACCAAGGTCGAGGTCTCGAAAAACAGCAAGAAAGTGGCCAAAGAACCCTTCCTGGTCTACATTACCGGTATCGATACCTACGGAGAGATCTCGAAGACCAGCCGCAGTGACGTCAATATCCTGGCGGCGGTCAATCCGACCACCCATAAGATCCTGCTTGTCTCGACTCCGCGTGACAGCTATGTAGAGCTGGCGCCGGAAGGGACCGGGGTCAACAACGCCTATGATAAACTTACACACGCGGGGATCTATGGCGTTCAGGAGTCCATTTCCACTTTGCAGAACCTGTATGGGGTCAAGATCGATTATTATGTCCGGGTCAACTTCTCCGGGTTTGAAACGATCGTAGATGCGCTGGGGGGCATTACGGTGGATTCTGATTACGCTTTCCTTTCCAATGACGGAGAGTGGTTTGATGAGGGTCCGAACGAGTTGGATGGCCGAAGGGCCTTGTCCTTTGCCAGAGAGCGGTATGCCTTCGAAGATGGGGATTTCCAGCGCGGGCGTGACCAGATGAAGGTCATCAAGGCGATCATCGATAAAGCTATGTCGCCGGCCATTTTGGGCAATTATACCCAGCTTCTGGATTCTGTCGCGGACAGCATGGAAACGAGCATGACCACTTCGGAGATCGGAGATCTGGTCCAGATGCAGCTGTCCAGCGGAGAACAATGGAATATCGAGAACTATACTGTGCTTGGTCACTTTGAAGATCAGGTGTGTTATTCTTACGGAGCCTCGCCTTTGAGCGTGGTCGTATTGGAAGATGAATATATCGCGGAAGCCGTCGGAAAGATCCAGGCGGTCATGAATGGCGAGTGATGAGCAACAGGCCTTAATACAGGCCGTTAAGGAGAACATATGGAGACGATGCGCAACGGCATCTCCTATCAGGTAGTGGAGCAGGCGCAGGAAGGCAATGCCAACATGCAGTATCAGCTGGCAAGCTACCTTTACACCGGAGATGATTCCAAAGAACCGAATAAAGAACAGGGCTATCGGTGGATGACCGCAGCCGCGGAAAACGGGTCCGTAAAGGCACAGAAGGTGTTGGGGCTTTTGTTTACCAGCGGGCAGCATTCCCCGTGGCCGGCCCAGGATCTGGGGCAGGCGGTGTACTGGTATGAGCGCGCAGCCCGTGCGGGAGACGCGGAGGCTATGTACTGGATGTACCGTTGCTATGACCAGGGGGTCGGTGTAGCCAAGGATAAAGAGGCGGCCAGGTACTGGCTGGCCCAGGCGGCTGACCGTGGATACGAGGTGGATGAGGCGGAGCTGGCCAAGCTCATGCCCCAGCCGGAACCGGAGAAGGAAGACCAGAAAGAGAAACCTTGGGAGCAGTATGACCTGGAAGAGAAGCCGTCGGAACGGCCTTCCAGACATCGCGGGCGTGGGTCCCGCACCAGCCGGGATCTTCGCAAGAAGAGTCTGGATATGGCGCAGGATGGCATCCTCTTCATTCCCAAACATGATATGGCCTATGTCAGGAGCGCTTTGTCTGACGGTATCGTGGTCCTGTCCGGCGCGGTGATCTTTTTCTGTATTCTTGCTCTTGTGATCCACGCGGCAAATCGTTCATTCTTCGCTTCCGCCAAAGGCGGCGCGTTTGTGGTGTTTGCCGTGCTGATCTCGGTCGGCGCCTGCGCGTTCGTTTTCCGCCGGGCTTACTTAAAAGCCTATGATGAGACCCGCAAAAGCGCCTGGTTCCGCAATACCGCGTTTTATAAGCAGTACGGGGTCGATTATGAAGATCTTTCCCAGGCGGCGGCCATGCAGTACGAATATTATGCCGCGCTGGAAAAGTCTTTCCATCCGTTGGCTTACAGCGATGTTCTGCCCAGAGAATTGTTCCGGGATTTCCGAGGACTGATGTTCATGGGGCTGTTCTTTGGAGAGAGAGGCGCTTGCGCGGTGCCGGATTTCGTTATCGTGACAGAGAAGGCAGTCTATGTCATTCAATGCGTCAAAGCGTCAGGTACCTTGATCGGCGATATTCGGGATGAAGGCTGGGAGCTTCTGCTTCCGTCAGGACGTTCTCATATGATCGGCAATCCGGTGCGCCAGAATGAGCAGCGCCTGCGGATCCTGGAAAAGGATCTGAACCGGATCTGCCCGTGGGCGGTCACCGCTGCGCTGTCTATGCATTCTATCGTAGTCATCGGTACGGATGTGGATACGCATGAGCTGACAGGAAACTGGAGAAGTGAAAACTCGCATCTTCTGCAGGTCAGCCCGGAAGAGCTGCGCAGCCAGATCGAAGTACTGGAAAGCAAGAATACCCTCCATGAAGAAGAAGCTCATGAAGTGGCCAAGGCCATGGAGCAGATCGCACAGGAGTATGAACAGCGGGCTGATTCCTTTGGCCGGGAAATGATGTAAATGACAGATGCAAGTCAGGACGGATCCTGTGTCGGACGGCATAGGATCCGACTGGCTTTTCTTCTTTTTTCATGAGAAATTCGCTGCGAAAAGACAGTCGTTTTCAGCTCTCAGACATCGAAAATGAGGAATGTTTGCGCAAACAGATATTCTGTCGAACGAACTTTCGGTGGATAACTTTTCAACAGACTTATCCACATCATCCACGGAAATTGGCTTTTTAAGCCATTTTTATCACGTCGAATTTCACGTTTATCCACTAAATCGGAGAGGATTAATCACAGAAAATTGTGGATAACTGGTTTTGGACGATGCTGAAAGTATGGAAAAGGCGAACAAAGAAATAGTTGCATCGACCACCCTGAAGTGGTAAAATAAACTCTGTGTACTTTATTATTAAGGAGATGAGAGAACTTGGGTTTTTTAAATAAATTATTTGGCAATACAAGCGAAAAAGAAGTACGCCGTGTTCAGCCCATCGTAGACAAGGTCCTGGCTCTTGATGACGAGATGCATGCTTTAAGTGATGAAGCGCTTCAGGCCAAGACACAGGAATTCAAAAACCGTCTGGCGCAGGGCGAGACCCTGGATGACATTCTTCCGGAAGCATTCGCTGTCGTTCGCGAGGCGGCGGATCGTACCTTGCATATGAAGCACTTCCCGGTCCAGGTGACCGGCGGTATCATTCTGCATCAGGGCCGTATCGCGGAGATGAGCACTGGTGAAGGTAAGACGCTGGTCGCTACGCTGCCCGCCTATCTGAATGCTCTGGAAGGCAAGGGCGTTCATGTGGTCACCGTCAATGATTATCTGGCCAGCCGTGACGCGGAGTGGATGGGACAGGTATATCGGTTCTTAGGGCTCACGGTCGGCTGCGTGCTGAACCAGATGGAGAATGATGACCGCCGCGCGGCTTACAATTGCGACATCACCTATGGTACCAATAATGAGTTCGGTTTCGACTACCTGCGTGACAACATGGTGGTCTACAAAGAGAAAATGGTGCAGCGTGACCTGCACTATGCCATCATCGATGAGGTGGACTCGGTCCTGATCGATGAAGCCCGTACGCCTCTTATCATTTCCGGCCGTGGTTCCAAATCCACCTCGCTGTATAAGCAGGCGGATCTGATCGCTTCCCGTTTGAAAAAGGGCCGCATCATCGGCGATACCAGCAAGCTGGCCCAACTCATGCAGGAAGAGGTCCAGGAGGAGGGTGACTTCATCCTGGATGAGAAAGAAAAGAGCGTTACCCTTACCGCGCAAGGCGTGGAAAAAGTCGAAAAGTATTTCGGCCTGCAGAACTATGGTGATCCGGAAAACGCGGAGATCGCTCATCACATGCAGAACGCGCTGAAAGCCCGTTACTTGATGTTCCGGGATCAGGACTATGTCGTGCAGGATGATAAGATCGTCATCGTTGATGAATTCACCGGTCGTTTAATGCCGGGACGCCGCTACAATGATGGCCTGCATCAGGCCATCGAGGCGAAGGAAAATGTTGAGGTCAAGCGCGAAAGCAAGACGCTGGCCACCATCACCTTCCAGAACTACTTCAACAAATATGCCAAGAAGGCCGGTATGACCGGTACTGCTAAGACCGAAGAGGGCGAGTTCCAGACCATCTACGGCATGGACGTCGTAGAGATCCCCACCAACAAGCCGGTCAAGCGTATCGATCACCCGGACCATCTGTATAAGACCAAGAAGGAAAAGTACCTGGCTGCGGTCCAGGATATCGTGGAATCTCACGAGAAGGGACAGCCGGTCCTGGTCGGTACCATTACCATCGAGGATTCGGAACTGGTCAGCAAGCTGCTTTCCCGCCATGGTATCCCGCACCAGGTCTTGAACGCGAAGTTTCATGAACGGGAAGCGGAGATCGTTGCCCTGGCCGGACAAAAGGGCGCTGTCACCATCGCCACCAACATGGCCGGTCGTGGTACGGATATCAAGCTTGGTGAAGGCGTCGCAGAGCTTGGCGGTCTGAAGATCATTGGTACAGAGCGTCATGAAGCCCGCCGTATCGATAACCAGCTGCGTGGTCGTTCCGGCCGTCAGGGAGACCCGGGTGAGTCCCGCTTCTACATTTCGGCGGAGGATGATCTGGTGCGCATCTTCGGCGGTGACAACATGTACAAGACCATGGAAATGCTTCGCATTCCGGAAGGCACGCCGATCGAAGACAAGACTTTCACCAAGGCCGTAGCGTCCGCTCAGCGCCGCGTGGAAGAGAACAACTTTGCTATTCGTAAACGTTTGCTTGATTATGACCAGGTCATGAATGAGCAGCGTGAAGTCATCTATGGAGAGCGCCGCAAGGTCCTGGATGGCCTGAATCTGAAAGAAGAGATCGTCGGCTTCATGGATGGCATCATCAGCGAAGACGTCAATGAGGTCACAAGCGTTTCCAAGTTCGCGGAAGAGTGGAACATCAAGAAGCTCCATGATGACTTGAACCTGGTCCTGCCTATCGGAGACATCCCCATCGACAAGAGCGAGCTGGATACCATCACATCCGAGCAGCTGACCGAGCGTTTGATCGAGCGGGCCCATGCCATGTATGAGGCCAAGGAGCAGGAAGTCGAGCCCGAGCGCATGCGTGAGGTCGAGCGTATGATCCTGCTGCGTTCCATCGATACGCACTGGATGGATCACATCGATGAAATGGATCAGATGCGTCAGGGTATCGGCCTGCAGGCCTACGCCCAGAAGAATCCGCTGGATGAATACCGTTTCGCTGCGTTGGATATGTTCGAGGATCTCAATCACATGATCACCGAAGATACCGTACGCAATATCTTCCGCATCAAGATCGTGGAGAAGGAAGAAGTCCAGCGTAAGGAAGTTGCCCAAGGCGTGGCCACGAACCGCGGCCAGGATATGTCCGCCAAGAAAAAGCCGGTCCGCCGCGAAATGAAGAAGGTCGGACGGAACGACCCGTGCCCTTGCGGAAGTGGAAAAAAATATAAGAATTGTCATGGGGCAAATCTCTGACCGGCCACTCGAAGAACTCCTGCGGAGTTCTTCCCATAGTGAATGAAGTCAGAGATAAATATAAGAATTGTCATGGAAGAGAAGCGTAATACGCTTTTCTTCCGTGTCCAAAATAAAAAATTAGAAGGGGTGATACTGCGTGCTTGTCTATGATGAGATCAAATTAGAGCTGGATAAGTACAAAGGCGCCTTAGCAGAACTGAGTGAGTCCCTTTAACCCGGAAGCGCTCAAGCTTAAGGCCGAAGAATATGATATGAAGGTGTCGGAGCCCGGTTTCTGGGATGATCCCGACAAGAGCCAGAAGATCCTGCAGGAGGCCGGTGCGGTCAAGAATAAGCTGCAGGCTTTTCAGAACGTCATGACATCCTATGAGGATGCCGAAACATTGCTGGAAATGGCCATCGAGGAGGATGATCCGGACATGGAGCCGGAGATCCGTGAGCAGGTGGATCATTTCAAGAAGATCTATGAAGACCTGCGTCTTACGACCCTGCTCACTGGTGAGTTCGACAGCCACAACGCCATCGTTACGTTGCATCCCGGCGCGGGCGGTACCGAAGCGTGCGACTGGAATGGCATGCTGTACCGCATGTATACCCGCTGGGCGGAAAAGCACGGCTATTCCGTGGAAGTCCTGGATTATCAGGATGGTGACGAGGCGGGATGCAAATCCGTCACCATGCAGATCAACGGTGAAAATGCCTATGGTTATATGAAGGCGGAAAAGGGTATCCACCGCCTGGTCCGCATCTCTCCGTTTGATTCAGCCGGCAGGCGTCATACGTCGTTTGCTAGCTGCGAGGTCATGCCGGAGCTGGATGACAGTGTGGAAGTCGAGATCAATCCGGATGACCTCAGGATCGATATTTATCGTTCCAGCGGCGCGGGTGGTCAGCACATCAACAAGACCAGTTCCGCTATCCGCATCACTCACCTGCCTACGGGTATCGTCGTGACCTGTCAGAATGAGCGTTCTCAGCTGCAGAACAAAAACCGCGCCATGCAAATGCTTAAAGCCAAGCTGTATGAGGTCGAGCAGGAGAAGAAGCGTGAATATGAAGCCAGCATCCGCGGCGAAGTCAAGGATAATGCCTGGGGCTCCCAGATCCGTTCTTATGTATTCTGCCCGTATACCATGGTCAAGGATCATCGGACCGGAGAGGAGACCGGCAACATTCAGGCGGTCATGGATGGCGCGCTGGACAATTTCATGAATGCCTATCTGGTATGGATCAATCAATAAGTTCATGCCGTAAGGAGGAAACAGTTTGAAACGAAGATCCGCAAGAGGAACCCTCCTCATCCTTCTGATGGGAATGATCCTCGTGCTTACAAGCTGCCGCGTCAGCTATAAGATCGGCGGCAAAAAGCTTTCACAGTACAGTTCCGATGAACTGGATACCTATGAAAGACTGGCCCAGAATCTGGTCACCATGATGGATTCGGATTCAGAAACCTATCTGAACACCCTGTCCGCCACAGACAGCATCACCTTTGAAAAGGAATGGCAGCAGTGGCAGGATATGATCGAGGAATATGGTCCGTTCCAGGGCTTTACGGTGGGCTCTGCCTGGAATTATGGCGGAGACGTCGTGGTCATGGCAACGGGACAGTTCGGGGAAGCGCATATCTGCTTTGATTCCCGCTGGACCGATCGCTATAAGCTCATCGAGATCACCTATTATCGGTATCCAGATGAGGAAGAGGCCCTGCAGGCCGTGCCGGAAGGCGTCATGGAAACGGATATCACCCTGAATGAGGGGTCGGAATATGAACTCCCCGGCAAGATCACTATGCCGAAAGAGGCGGAGGGTCAGACCCATGCTTACCCGGCGGCCGTGCTCATTGCCGGAACCGGCGCCAATGACATGGATCATACCGCGGGCAAGACCCATCCCTACCGGGATCTGGCCTGGCACCTGGCGGAGCAGGGGGTCATCACCATCCGGTTCGATAAGCGCTCCTTCCGCTACAGTGAAGAGTGGACGGTCCCTACGATGGAGAATATGTCCATTGGCTGGGAGATCACGGATGATGCCGTGGCGGCTATAGGTATGCTTAAAGAACTGGAAGCGGTCGATCCTGACCGCATCTTCTGTATCGGTCACAGCCTGGGCGGGCTGGTCATGCCTCGCATCGATGAAGAGTCCGGCGGCGCGCTGGCTGGCTTCTGCCTGCTTTCGGTTCCGGACCGTCCCTGGCAGGAAGCGGCCTATGATCAGTATCTGAACTATGGTCTGGCGGATGCGGGCAGCAACAGTGATATCTACACCATGGCCAGCATCCTGGAATCCGAGAAGGATACGATCAGTTCCAAGAAGATCGATTCCTTCGCCGAGCCGGACCTCTTAGGCACCAAACTGCTCGGCATGCCGGCCGCCTACTGGAAAGACCTTAACAGTTATGATTATGTTAAGGCTTATGAGGAGACTCAGAAACCGGTCTTCATTCTCCAGGGCGGGGATGATTACCAGATCCTGGCGAAGAAGGATTTTGCGGGCTGGGAAGAAAAGATGGACGGTCATGAGAATGTAAAGCTCAAACTGTATGACGGGCTGAACCATCTCATGATGCCTTCGTTTGGATGTTTTAAAAGTTGTTATAAGGAATACGATATGTCCAATCATGTCAGCAGTGACGTGATCAGCGATATCGTGGCATGGATCGGAGCGGCTTCGTAAGAGGCCGCCGGTCCGCATTTTAGAGGAAAAATACTATGGCTGCGGAATTCACACACCTGCATGTACATACGGAGTACAGCCTTCTGGACGGCTCTTCCAAAATCAAAGAGCTGGTAGCCTACGCGAAAGAACAAGGCATGAAAAACCTCGCGATCACAGATCACGGGGTCATGTTTGGTGTGATCGATTTCTACAAAGCCTGCAAGGCGGAAGGGATACATCCCATCATCGGGTGCGAGGTATATGTCGCGACCAGAAGCCGCCATTCCAAAGAAGGCAGGGAGGATTCCTCCTATCATCTGGTCCTTCTGGCGGAAAACTGGCAGGGGTACAAGAACCTCATCCGGATGGTCTCTTTGGGCTTCATCGAGGGTTATTATTATAAGCCGCGTATCGATCTGGAGCTGTTGGAGCAGTATCATGAAGGCATCATCGCGTTAAGCGCCTGCCTGGCCGGCGTGGTGGCAAGGCCTCTTTTGGATCAGGGCTACGAGCAGGCGAAAGAAACGGCGCTGCGCTATCAGCAGATCTTTGGCCCAGATCATTTTTACCTGGAATTGCAGAATCATGGGATCCCGGAGCAGACCCGCGTCAACCAGGGCCTGATCCGTATGAGCCGTGAAACGGGCATCCCCCTGGTCGCGACGAATGATGTGCACTACACCTATCCGGATGATAGAGAGGCGCATGATATCCTGCTGTGCATCCAGACCGGCAAAAAAGTCATGGATGAGGACCGCATGCGGTACGCGCCGGGCTATTATCTGAAAAGCCAGGAAGAGATGGAGGAACTGTTCTCCTTCGTTCCGGAAGCTTTGTCCAACACCATGGACATTGCAGAGCGTTGCCAGGTCGAATTCCGCTTCCATGAATTAAAGCTGCCGCAGTATGACGTGCCGGGCGGATTGCCGGCCCATGTTTATCTGCGTCAGCTGGTCGAGGAGGGCATCCCTTCCCGCTATCCGGTGGTGACTCAGGAGATCCGGGAGCGCATCGAATATGAGCTTTCGGTCATCGAGAGCATGGGCTACGTCGATTACTTCCTCATCGTCTGGGATTACGTGCATTATGCCAAGACCCATGGCATCCCGGTGGGTCCGGGACGTGGCTCCGGCGCGGGATCTATCGTCGCCTACCTGATCGGGATCACCACCATCGATCCCCTGCAGTATGACCTGGCGTTCGAGCGTTTCCTCAATCCGGAACGTGTCAGCATGCCGGATTTCGACGTGGATTTCTGTTATCGCAGACGCCAGAAGGTCATCGATTATGTCAACGAAAAGTATGGTGAGGACCGGGTCGCGCAGATCGTCACCTTCGGTACCATGGCCGCGCGCCTGGTCATCCGCGATGTGGGACGTGTGCTGGATCTTCCCTACGCCCAGGTGGACCGGATCGCGAAAATGATCCCGGCCGAGCTGAACATGACCATCGATCTGGCGCTGACCAAGAATCCGGAACTTAAGGAACTGTACCAGTCGGATGAGCAGGTCCGTCATCTGATCGACCTGTCCAAGCGTCTGGAGGGCCTGCCCAGGCACTGTTCCACCCACGCCGCAGGCGTCGTGATCTCCAAAAAACCGGTCCTGGAATATGTGCCGCTGAACGCGAATGATGGCAACATCACCACACAGTTCACCATGAATACGCTGGAAGAGCTGGGCCTTCTGAAAATGGACTTCCTGGGGCTTCGCACTCTGACGGTCATTCAGGATGCGGTCGATATGATCTATGAGACGGAAGGTATCAAGATCGATCTGGAGCATCTTCCGCTCGATGATAAAGAAGTCTATGACATGATCGCGGCCGGGCAGACCGGAGGCGTGTTCCAGCTGGAAAGCGCGGGCATGACCCAGTTCATGCGTGAGCTCAAGCCTGGCAATATTGAAGATATCATCGCGGGCGTAGCCCTGTACCGTCCGGGCCCGATGGACTTCATCCCCAACTACATCAAAGGCAAGCAGAACGCGGAGTCCATCACGTATCGGACGCCGCAGCTTGAGCCGATCTTGAAAACTACCTACGGCTGCATCGTGTATCAGGAACAGGTCATGCAGATCGTGCGAGATCTGGCAGGCTACACCATGGGCCGGTCGGACCTGGTGCGCCGCGCTATGTCCAAGAAGAAGGGCGATGTCATGGCCAAGGAGCGCCAGAACTTCATTTACGGCAATGAGGAAGAAGGCGTGCGCGGCTGTGTGGCCAACGGGATCCCGGAGGATGTGGCGTCCAAGATCTTCGATGATATGACCGACTTCGCCAAGTACGCGTTCAACAAGGCGCATTCCGCCTGCTACGCCGTGGTCTCTTACCAGACAGCCTGGCTTAAAAAGCACTATCCGGTCGAATTTATGGCGGCGCTCATGACATCGGTCATCGATCACCAGCCCAAACTCATCGCCTATATCCAGCAGCTGAAATCCATGGGCATCGAACTGCTTTCACCGGATATCAATGAAGGCGGCGAGGGCTTCACCGTCACCACCCATGATAGAAAGAAGAAGATCCGCTACTGCCTGTCCGCTATCAAAAACGTGGGTCATGGTGTCATCGAGCATATGGTCAAAGAGAGACAGGAGAATGGCCCCTTCGTCAGCCTGACAGACTTCTGCAAACGCATGCAGGATCAGGATCTGAACCGTCGCTGCCTGGAGAACCTGATCATGGCCGGCGCCTTTGATTCCCTGGGAGGCAAGCGCTCACAATACATGCAGATCTATCCCATGGTCATCAGCGCCGCGCAGGCCTGGAAAAAAGTGCAGATGAGCGGTCAGATCGACCTGTTTGACTTAGGCGGCTCCGACACCGCCTCTGACAGCCAGCCTCAGGGCGAGCCGGATCCTTTGCCGGATATCGAAGAGTGGCCTAAGGCCATGGTCCTGGGCTATGAAAAAGAAGTGCTGGGACTGTACCTTTCCGGACACCCTCTGGCGGAGGTAGAGGAGACCTGGCGCCGTCACATCACCCATGTGGCTTCGGACTTTGCCTATTCAGAAGATATGGAATCCGAGACCGCCGAGCATCCCATGGTCGACGGCATGACGGCTACCATTGGCGGCATCATCACCCGCAAGGTCGTCAAGCCCACCAAAAACAACAAGCTCATGGCCTTCATCACGGTGGAAGACTTGTACGGTTCGGTCGAGGTCCTGGTTTTCCCCAACACCTATGAACAGTATCGGGATATGCTGGAGGAAGACAGCCGTGTCCTTGTGACCGGCCGCATCAGCCTCCAGATGGAAAAAGACGCGAACCTGATCCTGTCTGAGCTAAAGCCCCTGGAGCAGGAAGAAGCATCTCCTAAGGAAGCGGTCAAGGCCAAAGCCATATGGCTGCGCTTTGCTTCAGAATCCGCGTGGCAGGCTTTGAAAGACGATGTGATCCAGGCGCTTGGCGAGGATCCGGGCGTCCGTCCCGTGCGTATCTACCTCGAGAAGGAGAAGCAAAAGCTGCGCGCTCCGCAGCAGTTCAACGTGCAGGGAACAGAGAGTTTGCGCCTTCGCCTGAGCCGTTTGATCGGTGAAAAAAATGTTGTACTTTAACTATTGAAAACACGAAGGAAAGAGTGTAGAATAGACAAAGTATCGTGACACTTTTTAGGAGGTATATATATATGGAATCAAAAGTTCGCAAAATTGGTGTTCTGACCAGTGGTGGTGACGCGCAGGGCATGAACGCGGCTATCCGTGCCGTTGTACGCCGGGCTCTGGATATGGGCATCGAAGTCGTCGGTATCCGCCGCGGTTTCTACGGTCTGCTGCATGAGGATTTCATGGAACTGAAAGCCAGCAGTGTTTCCAACATCATCCAGCAGGGTGGTACGGTCCTGTTCACAGCCCGCTGCCTGGAAATGCTTGAGCTTGAATATCAGAAAAAAGCCGCTGATATCTGCCGCAAGCATGGTATCGAAGGCCTCGTCGTCATCGGCGGTGATGGTTCCTTCATGGGCGCCCACACCCTTTCTAAGCAGGGCATCAATGTTGTCGGTATCCCCGGCACCATCGATCGTGACATCGCCTGCACCGATTACACCATCGGCTTTGACACCGCGGTCAACGTTGTTTATGACGCGGTCTGCCGCCTGCGTGATACCTCCGAGTCTCACGAGCGCTGCAACGTCGTAGAGGTCATGGGCCGTCATTGTGGAGAGATCGCCATCTGGTCCGGTATCGCCACCGGCGCCGACTATGTCATCATTCCCGAAGTTCCGGAAAGCAATGACTTCGACAAGATCGTAGCGGATATCACCGAGAACCGCAAAAAGGGCAAGATGCATAACATCATCATCGTAGCGGAAGGCGTTGAGGGCAGCCGTGATCTGGCCAAGCGCATTCAGGAAGCTACCGGCATCGACAGCCGCTACACCGTACTGGGTCACATCCAGCGCGGTGGCCGTCCCACTGTCCGCGACGTCAAACACGCGTCCATGATGGGTTCCTACGCGGTCGAGCTTCTGGCTAAGGGCGGAGATAACCGTGTCGTCGCATACGTCGACAGCAAGTATGTTGATTTCGACATCAACGAGGCGCTGGCAATGAAGAAAAAGCCGTCTCTGGATGTATGGGAAACCAACAACAAGATCTCCAGCTATTGATTCTTCAGCAAGATGTCAACAAGGCTGTGAAAACGGGAAACCGTTATTCGCAGCCTTTTGCGTTTTAAAAAAACTTATCAACTCTTCGCGAAATCACTGTCCACGGGGAGAAAAAATGTCTAT
>ONBQ01000083.1 GCA_900316145.1 uncultured Eubacteriales bacterium | reverse complement strand
GATGAAATTGCACTGATACTTCGTGATCTGCTTAGCGTAGCTCTGGGCGGTGAAGCGCGGGATGAGGATGCATCTTCCGCCCTGCGAGAGCATCGTGTGCACGCAGACGCCGAGACCGAAGCCGTGGAACAGCGGCATGGCGGCCAGCATTTTATCACCCACGCGGAACATGGGGTTGGTAGCCGTGATCTGGGCGCCAAGCGCGTTGAAGTTGCCGTTGGTCAGCGCGATGCCCTTGGTGGTGCCGGTGGTGCCGCCGGAGTACAGGATGACGGCAGTGTCGTCCTTGCCCTTCTTCACCTTGTAGTTGTAGAAGCAGGCCTTGCCCAGGCGGATGAAGTCCTTCCAGCGGATGACCGGCGCGTCCTTCGGGATCTTCTCGACCTTGCGGCCCGCGGTGAGCATGTAACCCGCCTTGACTGGCTTGGACAGCTCATCTTTGATGCTGGCGATGATGATGTTGACTACTTTGGTATTCTTGCGGACGCGCTCGAACTTGCCATAGAATTGGTCCAGGGTGATAGCGGTTACGCTTTCCGAAAAGTTGAGGTAGTGCTCGATCTCCTTCTCCGCGGACAGCGGATGGATCATGTTGGCAATGGCGCCGACCAGGTTGACCGCATACAGCATGTAGACCGCCTGCGGGCAGTTGGGCATGGCGATGGTGACTTTATCACCCTCACGAACGCCGATGGTCTTCAGAGATTTGGCGCACTGCTCGATGTTCTCGATCAGCGCCTTGTATGTTGTGGGGCGTCCCATGAAATCAAAGGCAACATTGCTGGGGTACTGCTTCGCGATACGCTCCACGCCTTCAAACATGGAACCTTCAAAATAATCCAGATATAAGGGAATGTCCTCGGTGTGGCCCTTCCAGGGCATTTTCGCTGTGATCTCAGCCATCAGTAATCAACCTCCTCCTTGTTATCCAACGAACTTATTCGATTGTACTTTTTTTCAGGCCATTTGTCCAGTCATATTTGTGAATTCTGAGATAATGATAGACATTGTAGTCCTTTCGCGTTATAATGTTTTAAAGTGTCAGTAAAGGAGAATGAACATGGATATATTTGAAAAATGCCGGAAGTTCCCCACCGCCCGCGCCTTGCGCGAGATGGACTTGTTCCCCTACTTCCGCGAGCTGCAGTCCCGCCAGGACACAGAGGTCATCATGGAAGGCAAACGCCGCATCATGCTGGGCTCCAACAACTATCTGGGCCTGACCACGGATCCTGAGATCATCGCCGCCGCTCACAAAGCGCTCGATGAATATGGCACCGGCTGCTCCGGCTCCCGTCTGCTCAATGGTACGTTGATCCTGCATCAACAGTTCGAAAAAGAAATGGCGGAGTTTCTTCACAAAGAAGATGTCGTCACCTTTTCCACCGGATTTCAGTCCAACCTGGGTATCATCAGCGCCATCGTTGGCCGTGGTGACTATGTCATCTGTGATAAAGAAAACCATGCTTCGATCTATGACGCCTGCAAGCTCAGCTATGGCAAGATGCTGCGCTACAACCACAACGACATGGAAGCCCTGGAAAAACAGCTGCAGAAGGTCCCGGACAATGCCGGCTGCCTGATCGTGACCGATGGCGTCTTCTCCATGGGCGGCGATATTGCCGACCTGCCGCAGATCTGCCGTCTGGCCAAGCAGTATGGCGCCCGCGTCATGGTCGATGACGCGCACGGATTGGGCGTCGTCGGCGAGGGCGGCCGCGGCACCGCCAGCTACTACGGTCTGGAGGACGAGGTCGACATTTACATGGGCACCTTCTCCAAATCCCTGGCCAGCCTGGGCGGCTACATGGCAGCGCCTCACGAAGTCTGCGAATACGTGCGCTGCGCTTCCCGTCCGTACATGTTCTCCGCCTCTGTGACCCCGGTAGGCATCGCTGTTGCCACCGCCGCCTTGCGCAAGATGAAGGCCCATCCGGAGATCGTAGACCGGCTGCAGCACATCTCCGCCTATATGCGTGAAAAGCTGCTCGAAAAGGGGATCCGCATCCGCCTGTCCGAAACGCCGATCATCCCCATCTTCACCTATGACCCCATCCGCACGCTCCAGATCCAGAAGGAACTCTATGAGCGCGGCGTATATGTGAACGCTACCCTGCCCCCGGCCGTTGCTCCGGGCGAATGCCTGCTGCGCACCAGCCTGATGGCCACCCACACCGAGGCCCAGATCGACGAAGCGGTCGGGATCATTGCCGATGTCCTGAGCCATTATGACCTGGACGCCCCGCCGGATGTGGATTTCACATTGGTGACACAGTAAAAATCTTGAAAGGCTGCCCGGTCAGGGCTCCTGCATTTTCAGTTTTTTCATCTTTGAAGTAGGAAAAATCAAGGCGATTTTTCCTACTTTTTGCTTTCAGTGGTGTTGGCAGTAGGAAAATGACTCTCGTTTTCCTACATATTTAATTTTTTCAAGTAATGCCCATATAATGGTGTAAAAAGAAAAAGTGGAAGAGCCACGATCTTTCCTGTATAATGTTTGTTACCACACAAATAATCT
>ONBQ01000011.1 GCA_900316145.1 uncultured Eubacteriales bacterium | reverse complement strand
GATTACAATTCCCGCCGGGGTGAAGCGATCCAGCACCGCGCTGACCCGGTCGATGTATTCCATGGCCAGGTGCTCCCCCAGCTCCTCCCCCAGGGTGCCTCCGTAGGCCGTGCCCAGGTTGAATTTGCCGTCGGAGAAGGCCCCCGCCCCGGCGAAGCCCGAGGTGATGGAGCAGACCGGGCAATAGACGCAGCCCCTGCCTCCTGAGGCGGGACAGCTTCGCTGCTCCACCATACGGCCTTTTTCGGCAATGGCAATGGAGATGGCCGGGTCTCGTTCCCGCAGGGCGTAGGCGGTCATCAGGCCGCCGATGCCGCCGCCGATAATCACAACGTCGTAGTGCTGATTCATAGGATGCATCCTCCGTTTGCACAAACTTTCAAGCATATTATACAATAGAACCCATAAAAAATCAAGCGGAGACCGGCGTTTTACCGGTCTCCGTATGAGGCGTTTACCGCAGCTCCCCCAGCAAGGTTCCGTCGGCGGCATAGACGGTGTCGTGGCCGAACTGCTCGTCGCCGTAGGGCTGCGTGATTTCGGTTCCGTTCTGATCCAGCAGATACTGCGTCGACTCGTGCCTCAGGCCGTAGCTGTCCTCCCATTGCAGCACGAAGTAAATCGCGGCGTCGTTCGGATATTCTCCTTCCAGGGATGCAGTCCCGACGGAGGAATGCGAAGCTTCCGTCAGATCCAATTCTTCAATCACACGGCCGTCCTGCTTCAGAAGCAGGCGCAGGCTGCGGAGCTGCTCGGGATCGGAGACGGCGACGTAGAACTCTGCCCGGAGCTTCAGGCTCGTTTTCTCTTGCCGGATTTCGGCGTTGGAAACGTCAAGCTTCATCCGGGGGAAGACGCCCCAGACGTCCGGATGGAGATAGACCTCCTCGGCCTTGGTTTGCCCGCTTTCCGTCAGACAGAGTGTCGCGAATTCTGCCTTCGGGAGACGGAAAAGATCAAAGCTCAGGACGGCGGTGTAGACTCCGTTCGCTTCCCGGATGAGCGGGATCGTAGCATCGTCATAGTACAGACTGACGGTCGTATCGGGATGGTCTTCTTTGGGAACGGCGGTAACGCGGACGACCATGGTACGGTTGGCGACGTCCAGGCGCTCGGTTTTGTAATCGAAGGAGACGAAGCTTTGCCGCATTTCCGCCAGCCGCGCGTTAATCGAATTGACAGTGCTATAGGTCTGACTTACCGTGCTGTACGTGACTTCCCAGAGCTGCCGAAGCTCGCTCAGATCCTTGCTCCTGTCGATTTCCCACGCGCAGAACGCGACGAAAAGCACCAGAACGAGTATGACCTTCCAGACGGTATGCGGGGCAGGGGCGGGAGCGACGTCAGAATCCCTGCCGTTCAGTTTGTCTTCCAAAATACGGTTGGCGCGATTGCGGTAATAGCGGTTATAGAGGCACAAGGCCGCGGCGCCGACGCCCAGGAGCACGAGCAGAATGACGAGCGCGCGGAGAAGCATATTCAACATAACGATCGAACCTCCTCAGATTCCGAAGAAGCTTTTAAAGCTGTTGTAATAGGAGCGGGTCACGTCCACCTTGGAGCCGTCCGCCAGAACCAGAACGAATTTCATGGACATGGTGGGGAGGATCTTTTTGACGTGGCGGCGCTGAATGATGACGGAGTTGCTGATGCGCAAAAACTGCTTGGGGTCGAGCAGCAGGCAGAGCTGATACAGGCGGTCGGCGGTCTGATAGCTGCCGTCCACGCCGTGGACCACCACGCTGTGACCGAAGGACTCAATGGAGACGATGTCCTCCACGGCCAGGTGGAGCCGATTTCCCGCCTCGTCCCGGACCGGAAGGTGACTGGCGAAGCGGTCATTTTCCAGCACGACCAGCTCGGCCTCGTCGTCCAATTCGAACCCGGCCCGGAGCAGGGCCTCGGTGACGGCCTGTTCCCGTTCCGCGCTGACCGCGATTCGGATCTTCATTCGCATCCCTCCTTGCGGGCTCATCATATCCGGCGGGCGGGAAAAAGTCAAGGGATTCGGAACGGATTGCAGTGCCGGGGTGCATAGATTGCAGAAAAAGGCCGAACTGAAATATTTTACAAAAGCTATTGACACACACCGTGGCGTGTGATACAATGCCTGCGGGATGTTCCGGTAGAAGCCGGGACGGAAAGGAGTAAAACCAATGATCAAGCAACTGAAACGGAGTTCTCTCGCTGCGTAATAATTGAATACAGGCGCACGCAAACACCGGGGGCTCGGCCCTTCTGTTTTGGTGCGCGTAAAAAGTAACTTTCAAATGGTGGGAACCGCAGGATGCAGCCACGTTCGAGAGCTGCTTCGCTGCGGGATTTTTATACCCTTTTTTACCCCAAACGGGAGATAGAAACGTAGGGGCCGGCGCCCTCGCCGGCCCGTAGCGGGCAGACTTCTGCCCGCCGTGCAAATGCGCCCGCAGCGCGGGCAATCTGCCCGCCCATAATACAAAAGGAGATTGAACAATATGAAAATAAAACTGGTACCCGTCAATGAGGAAAACAGAGCAGCTGTTTTGGCTCTCTCCGTCCGGGAGGATCAGCCCTTCG
>ONBQ01000027.1 GCA_900316145.1 uncultured Eubacteriales bacterium | reverse complement strand
GGAAAGATATTACGAGAACTCTGCGAGAGAAAAGGAATAACGATCATCGAAGCAGAATGCTGCCCGGATCATGTACACATGCTGGTAAGAGCCCCTTATAGGGGCTGAACAAACCGCCGGCTTAGCCGGCAGTTATGATTACATAGCGTCGCATGCAGGATTTGAACCTGCACACCGGAAGAGACCGGCTACTCAGAGATTAGCAATCTCCTGCCTTACCAATTAGGCTTAATGCGACACGATGGTCCCAGGGAGGTTCGAACTTCTCGTTTCCAGCTTGAAGGGCTGGTGTCCTGACCCTGTTAGACGATGGGACCAGACTGAATGCAGTCATAGGACTTGATGGCGTCATACAACTGCGGTTACAATAATATCATCGATCTTGGTATTCCAGATCGAAGCCAGGACGATGAAGTTATCGATGGTGGGCATTGCATCGCCGCGCTGCCATTTGCAGACAGCGCCGGCCGTTATACCGCATGCGTCAGTAATATCGACAATGGTCATACCGGCGTCAATTCTCATCTTCTTTATATTTGCGCCGGTGGCGACCATATCGATCGTGATCATGATTGATTTCCCCCTTTCATAAAAGTATATTCGCTAAGTAAAGATGCTGGGTACCGAAGCATAAGAAAAAGCTCACCGTGGGATTTACGATGAGCTCTTTGGCGGCGAATACATTTTCTGAATGAGAGATTATGATCGATCGCAATGACAATTGGCTTCTCGTTTGTACCCACACGAAACTGATCCCGTGCGCTCCCGCAGGGATTCCAGTAAACTTTCGAGCTTGTACAATGGGAAGTTTCTAAATATCATTGTGACTGTATCCTTTCTTTGATGATGAGCCCATTATACCACGATCTAAGAAAAAAGCAATTGTACCTGTGGTATACTTTTGTTGAAACTGGAGATCTGTTATGGAATGGTATACTGTAGTCAGAGAAACCGAGAGAATCAATCGATCGATACATCGAGTATTACAACGAAGAATGAATCAAAGAGAAACCAGGATGTCAATATCACATTAGTTTGAAAGGTGCATTCATAAAAGAAGTAGAAGAATAGATTGTTTCAGTATTGGGACAGTAGTATAATGAAGTCAACAAAACCTAAGTTTTCACGAAAGGTTAAATCACATGACGTACGAAGATAGGAAGGCTATACACGATACTATAAGACCTGTTCAAGCGGCTTGATATGGAGGATTCTATGAAACTTACGATCGCATTTTTACAGCTGCTTCCAACGGGAAGCCTGGAAGGAAACTTAGAGAAGGGGACCCAGGCCTGTCGTCAGGCGAAAGAAAAGGGAGCGGACATTGCGATTTTTCCGGAGATGTGGAACTGCGGGTATGATTTTCCACATGAGGAGAAAGGTCTGCGAGAGCGCTCCATTTCCTGTGACAGCGCTTTTGTGAAGCAGTTTTCAGCATTGGCGGCCGAACTGGATATGGCCATTGCCATCACCTTGTTGGAGCAGCACGAGCCGAAGCCGAGAAATACGGTTTGCCTTTTCGACAGGCATGGCAGGCTGCAGTATCGTTATTCCAAAGTCCATATCTGTGATTTTGGAGAAGAGGATGACGAGAGCGTTTTGGATGCCGGGGATGCTTTTTTCGTGGCGGACCTGGACACGAAAGAAGGGACCATAAAGGTCGGCTCGATGATCTGCTATGACCGGGAGTTTCCGGAAAGTGCCCGCATTCTGATGTTGAAGGGAGCAGAGCTTCTTTTGGTTCCGAATGCCTGCCCGATGGAAATCAACCGCCTCGCGCAGCTTCGCGGCAGAGCCTATGAGAATATGCTGGCGATCGCCACTTGTAATTATCCAGCGCCTCATCCGGATTGCAACGGCCATTCCACCCTGTTCGATGGCGTAGTCTATCTTCCGGAGCTGCCTGGCTCCAGGGATACTTGCGTGTTTGAGGCCGATGAGAGCGAAGGCGTGTACACGGCAGAACTGGATGTCGACATGCTGCGGGATTATCGCCAGCGTGAAGTATGGGGCATGCATAATCGCCGCCCGGAACTGTATGGAGAAATCGCGAAACAATAACTCGGCTCTTAAGGATCTTGGAGGTCTATGTAATGAAGAGAACAGTAGAAGAACTGCTGCAGTGCCCATACTGGATCGTTGATATATTGCCGTCACAAGTGCCTGCGGACAGTCCGGGCCAATACTTTGCGGTTGAAAAGTATTTCCTGCAAGGCGGGCGGTTAGAAGAGATAAAACGGAAACATATCGACCTGGTCCTGAAGCTGAACTGCTACAGAGACATATCGATAGATGGTGAAACGGTGATCAATCCGTTGCCGGAGCACATGGCCGACGAGATGAGAAAAAGGTTTCTCTATATAATGACAGGCGACAGCATGATTCTTTCCGAGCCTGATGACACGCATCTGACGGTTTTTAACCCGGATCCGCAACTGCTGGAACTGATCCGGCAGATTGCTTCCGGTGAGGGCCTTTATGTCTGGAAGCCCGCCGTTTAAGATGATCCTGTTTGCTATGTCGTATCAAATGCTAAATCCAGAAAGAAGGATACAATATGTGGCTGATCATGGCGGCTTTGTCCGCAGTCTTTGCCGGGCTTACGTCTATACTTGCTAAATGCGGGATCAAAAAGACGGATTCCGATGTTGCGACGGCGCTTCGGACGATCATTGTGCTTTTGTTCTCGTGGATCATGGTGTTTGTCGTCGGATCTGCCGGAACGATCACGGCTATATCGACGAAGTCGATCGCCTTCCTCATTCTGTCAGGTTTTGCGACAGGCGCTTCGTGGATCTGCTATTTTAAAGCGCTGTCCGTCGGCGATGTGAACAAGGTCGTTCCCGTGGATAAATCGAGCACGGTCCTGACAGTGCTTCTTGCGATCATTCTGTTCGGCGAGACAGAACACCTGACGGTCAAACTGATAGGAACAGCGTTCCTTGCCGTCGGCGTATTTCTGATGATAGAAAAGAAGAAGACTGAGGCGAAGGATACAAGACGCACATGGCTGCCCTATGCGGTCGGTTCCGCCATTTTTGCGGCCTTGACTTCTATTCTTGCGAAGATCGGTATTTCAGGGGTGGAATCCAATCTCGGAACGGCGATCCGCACCGGAGTCGTGCTCGTGATGTCCTGGGTCATAGTGCTGATAAAAGGCAAAGGAACGGAGCTGAAAAAACTCGACCGCAAGGAGCTGCTTTTTGTCTTCCTTTCAGGGGTCGCCACCGGCGCGTCCTGGCTTTGCTATTACTACGCCATTCAGAACGGCAAGGTCAGCGTTGTCGTTCCGATCGATAAGCTGAGTGTGGTCGTCTCTGTTGCCTTTTCCTATTTCGCGTTCAAAGAAAAGCTGAATAAAAAATCGCTCACCGGACTGGTCCTTATCGTTGCGGGCACTTTGGCGATGGCGATCTGGGCCTAGAAGACTTCAGTTTGTAAGGAGTACTTTATAATAAAATAATAAGAATGAGAAAGGAGATCTGCCATGAACCACTACATCATTCGCGATTATGACCCGGATCTTACGATCGACTATGCCAAAGATCCCTATGGTTCTCCCTACAAAGGTCTGTTCCGCCAGACCGTAGAGATGAACGGTGTTTCACGAGAAATGATCACCTTTGTGCCGGATGACTACTTTCCGTTGCACAAAGGCGCCTTGATCTTCGTTCCCGCCGGAATGTCGGCGGAAGAGTTCGTCCAGGTTTCCAAATGGGTCGAATGCGCTAAGAAGAATTCGATCATTCTCGTTTTCCTTACCGCTGATAAAAAATGGGGGAAGCCGGAAGTTGAGAACGAATTTATCTATAAGGCGTTTGACCAGGCTTTCCATACCACCGGCGTGATCAACTATGACCAGAAATATGCTATCGGCTACGGGGACAGCGCCACGTTTGTCGCACGGTATCTCGCATACAATTCCGTGCTGGTGGGCGGTGCCGTCCTGTTTGGCCCCGCTGATATTCCCAAAGCCGCCGTATCCGGGGCGAAAGATACGCATCGGATCCCCATCTGGGTCATCAATGAAAAAGGCACGGAAACACCGGTCCTGACCGAATACTACAAGAAGCGCAATCTCTGCATCGATGAGCATCTGCGCAACGACTGGGCAAAAGTTTATAATGAGCGGATGCTGCCGGTGGATGAAGACCTGCTGACGCAGGCCGTGAGCCGGGTCTGGGTGAGCGAAGTGAAGAATGCGGCGCAGCTGTACAAGAACGCGGCCTGGACAGAGCGCTCCTACATGGATTTCCTGATCCGCCGGTACCATCATGACCACCTCAGCACCACCCAGCTGAAGGTGAACTTTACCCTTGACGAGGTTGGCATCAAAGTCTATAAGAAGCGGATGCCGCATGCTTCGTTTGAAGGCCTGCAGGAGCGAATCTGGTCCGTATACGCGCCATCGGATTATGACAAGAACAAAGCGTACCCCCTGGTCGTCGTCACGCATGGCTTCCAGTGCACCCATGACCTGATGGTCAAACAGACTGACTTCTGGAAGATCGCGGAAAAGCGCAAGTTCATCGTGGCCTTTACGCAGGGCCTGCCGACGGAAGGTTCCAATTACGGGCTCCCACGCTGGCGCAGCGGCGGTCTGTTCCCGATGCGTGGCTTCCCGAAGGGCTTCCTGCGCAAGCCGGACACGTTAGATGAGTTTATGTCCGAGGTCAACTATTTCCGCGCGGTCGTAGACGACGTAAAGAAGCGCTATAACATCGATGCGTCCCGTGTATACTGTACCGGCCATTCCAATGGGTCCGCCATGACGTACGGGCTCTCCATGACCATGGGCGATGTCTTCGCCGCCTCCGCGCAGATCGGCGGTGCCTGCTGGCAGTTCGAGACCTTGGAGAATATGCCCAAGGATCATTATCGGATGCCGGCTCTGAACGTATCCTGTGAACATGATCGCTGGATCGATCCGTTTGACAAAGAAACACCCCTCTATTGGGAAACGCTCTGGCGCAAAGTCGAAAATGGGGTGGACCCGGATGCGGAACCTTTCGTGGTGGACAACGGCACGACCATTACTTACATCTGGAACAATGCGGATGGCATTCCTGTCGTAAAATACGCGATGTATCGGGATGCCAACCATTCCTACCACAGCGGGATCGCCTGGTATGTCTGGGACGAATTCCTCTCCGGCTACAGCCGTGGTGAGGATGGGACCCGGTATTACGGCGGAAGGCCGATACGCTAACATCCCATGAGTTAAAGAATAGCACCTTTTCTGCTGAGTAAATATCTCAACAAAAAGGGTGCTTTTTCATTGCTGTCCGTATTTTTGGTCTTCAAATTTGATATTATGGTATCATCCAAAGGAAATGAAGGATACAATATCAAAGATCGGAGGCCAAGAATCATGAAAGGATATTTTACGGACAGCGGTTACATGGGATATGTGAATGGCGAGTACATGTTGTTTGCTTCAGAGGATGATTACAGCATTTTCTTCGATGACTCCGATGAGGATGAGGCAGCCTGAGCAGCCTCTGTGAAAAGACAAGCGTGCAAGTTATTCTTTTGAGGAAAAGATCATGGACAAGAATAAAGAAGATGAGATCGTAGGAAGCCTGTACGGCACAGAGTATTTTGGAAGCAGCGGCGGGTCCTTCGGTGGTGGAAAACCGGCAGGATCCAGCTCCGACTCCGGAATCGTGATCAAGATCGTGGTGATACTTCTCGCCATCATTGCTTTTGCGGCTTATTCCAAAGCCGAGGACAGAAGGCGGGAAAAAGACTATCATGAGATGTGGAAAAACCTGTACCGGGGATACAGTGAAGAGGATTGGCAGCGCAGCCGATACAACAAGGACGGCTCCCGGAAGACGAATTATAACGATTCTTCCGGCAGCACCACCAGTAAGAAAAGCACAACATATAAGACTCCTGCGGCGAAGGATCAAGACAGCTTCAACGTAAAGGATTACAGAGATCCGGAGGATTTCTATTACGATCACTACGATGATTTCTATGACTATGAGGAAGCCGAGGATTATTACTACGAAAACGGAGGGTTCTGATCAAGGACAGATGAGAACAAAAGAGGCTATGAAATAACGGATATCGTTATCTCATAGCCTTTTAAAATTGCAATCAGACAGGTTTCCCAACGCCTGCGGTCCGGATGTCATTCCGGATCGAATTCCAGATCAGCCTGGCGGCGAATTCACTGCCCTGGGGAGAGGCGTGGGCGCCGTCCTCCGCGTACATTTCGATATCCGGGCAGCTGCGCATGTAGCCCCACCAGTTTTCGCCGACCGGGGCCAGGATCGCGCCCAGGCTTTCCGCCAATTCACGGTTCACCTGATTCATGCGGGCCTGCTCACCTTCCTCCGCCTTCCTTGACCAGGTCGCGTAGATGACCGGTTGGCTGCCGGCTTCTTTGATCCACTGGACCAGCGTGGCGGCTGCTTCCTTATAATCCTCGATATGGTCAAAGGGATGGGAATGCTCCTGCAGAACCACATAGTCGTAGTGACCGTAACGGATGTTGAAAGGAACATCCGGCTCCGCGACGTGCTGCTTTAAATACCATCCGCCATGCGCGATCATGGTGACTTCGACCTGGCAGCCATCCTCCTGCGCGATCCGCTGCAGGATGGCCGGAAGGTCATTGTAATACGTGTGGCTGTTGCCGATGAATAACACTCTCATCACAAGGGTCTCCTTTCTGATCCGGTTTATACATTACAAAGTCATGCATCGCATGATCTGCGGATAATCTTCATCTTGGTTCATTTTATTACCTTCATCATACATCGAGAAAGGACAGATGACAAGAAGAGAATCCTTGTCGTCTGTTTTTGACTCCAAAACATCAACAAATAGGATTGAAAAACAGCCGATACAGGAGCATAATGACATTATATTAATCAACAGACAGGCAGTGTCAGAATGAATTGTATTACCGGAAAGACCTGGAGCATTCCGGATAAAAAAGGGAGAGATAGTTTAATGGCAGCTGATACCAGAAGGATATATGTTTATGATGATTTCAGCGGCGCAGAGCCATTATTGGCAGGATGCTTATATATTGCCTCTTCGCGCGGGGGTGAAAGCTGCGCATTCGAATATGATGAAGAGTGGCTGAAAAAGATGTCTTCGGCCGTTTCGCTGGATCCGGAACTGATGCCATTTACGGGAAGGCAGTATCCCGTGGGAAAGACCATGTTCGGAGCGTTTGCGGATGCGACGCCGGATCGATGGGGACGCAGCCTCTTGAATAAAAGAGAGCGTACCGGGGCAGCAAGAGGATCACGGACGCCCAAAAAACTGTCTGACAGTGATTACCTCCTCGGTGTTTGTGATGAAACACGAATGGGCGGTCTCCGCTTTAAAGAAGATCCAGATGGCCCCTTTTTGTCGGAGGGCCTTGGTGATGCGATCCCAAAGTGGGCGAAGCTGCGCGCGCTGGAGGAGGCTGTCAGAAATTATGAGAACGATGAAAGCGGTCTGAATCAGAAATGGCTGGACCAACTGGCAGGGCCGGGTTCTTCTCTGGGAGGCGCTAGGCCGAAAGCAACGGTGGCCGATGAAAAGGGCAGCCTGTGGATCGCGAAATTTCCGTCACGGCGTGACGAAAATGACAGCGGAGCGTGGGAAAAAGTCGTCCATGACCTGGCCGGACTGTGCGGCATTCATGTGCCGGAGGCAAGGCTTGAAAAGCTTTCCCGTTACGGGAGCACGTATCTTGTCAGACGTTTTGACCGGGAGGGACAGAGAAGGATCCATTACGCGTCCGCGATGACGCTGCTGGGGAAGACGGACGGGGCTTCTGCCGCGGACGGAGTCAGTTACCTGGATCTGGCTTCTTTCATCAGGACCCAGGGAGCCAGTCCCCAGGAAGACCTGGTGGAATTGTGGAAGAGGATCGTTTTTAATATGGCGGTGTCCAATACCGACGACCACTTGCGCAATCACGCGTTTCTGCTGACGCCCGAGGGGTGGGTCCTGTCGCCGGCGTTCGATGTGAACCCGAATCCGCAGGGAAATGCGCTTTCTCTGAATGTTAATGAAACGGACAACCAGATTCG